>JAFMRN010000247.1 GCA_017354065.1 Solirubrobacterales bacterium | reverse complement strand
GTCCGGCAGGTGGCCGTTGTCGGTCTTCTGCGCCGGCTGGCTCAGGGACGTGCGGTCCCATTCGAGCGGCATCGGCGTGACCTGGGAAAGCTCGTTGTAGGTGAACCACTCCGGGTTGTAGGCGCGGTCCAGGTGCAGGACCAGCGTCTGCGGGTTCGGGGTGGACATGCTCTTCACGTTGTCCGGGAACAGGCCCGGGGCATAACCGCAGTAGTTCTTCGCCGGGTCGCCCTTGTAGACGTTGATGTAGAACTCGGCGTCGCGGGCGGTGACGGGCTCGCCGTTCGACCACTTCCACTTGTTCAGGGTGATCGACACCGTCTTGTCGCCGTCTGAGAACACCGGCTTCTGGGCCAGCGACTTGTTGTAGTCGACGGTCGGCTTGTAGTTCGAGCCGTACCAGTACAGCGGGCGGTACATCATCGCGGCGAACTGCTCGGCGTTGGCGGTTGAGCAGTCCGCGAAGGCCGTCATCGGAAAGATGTAGTTCGGGGCGGCAGACGGACCTTCGGACCAAGTGACGGTGCCGCCGGTCTGCTTGGCGCCCCCGGGGTTCGTTGGTTCGGTCAACCCCGGCCCGGTCTGTTTCAGACCGCCGACGGACACCCCGGATCCGCCGCTTGAGCCACAGGCAGCAAGTGCCAGCACTGTCAGCGTCACCACAATCCCCAGAAGGGCCGACGCCTTGATCGTTTTCATAGCTTGCACGTCCTCCTCAGGACATAGGTTCTTGAGCGCAAGATACTCGCCTTTGCGGCCCCCTGGGCCATTTCCTAAACGTTTCCAAATGAGTGATCAAGAGTCCATTTATCCCTGCGGATAGTGCCCTTTTGGCCCATGGACAACGCCAGGAGGAACGTTCGCGAACCGTGATTGGTATGCCTCCAGACAACAAGGCATAAGCGTCGCAGCTCAGAGCGCTGACGTCAATTGGTAAAGACCAGTTTCGGTCTGAGGCTTTGAAATCCGGGGCGCCGAAGCTCGCTAATTGCGTGCGAGCTTCTTGTAGGAGATCCGGTGCGGCCTGTCCGCGGCGTCGCCGAGCTGCTCATGCCGGAAGGCCTCATAGGCCTCGAAGTTGCCCTCGAACCAGCGCACCTGTGAGTCGCCTTCAAAGGCCAGCACGTGCGTGGCGACGCGGTCCAGGAACCAGCGATCGTGGGATACGACCACCGCGCAGCCGGCGAAGGACAGCAGCGCCTCTTCCAGCGCGCGCAGCGTGTCGGTGTCCAGGTCGTTGGTCGGCTCGTCGAGCACCAGCAGGTTGCCCCCGGACGCCAGCAGCTTGGCCATGTGCAGGCGGTTGCGCTCACCGCCGGAGAGGCTGCCGACCTTCTTCTGCTGGTCGCCCTTCTTGAAGTTGAAGCCGGCGACATACTGGCGTGAGTTGATCACCTGGGTCTCACCCAGCTTGATCTGATCTAGCCCGCCCGAGACCTCCTCCCAGACGGTCTTGTCCGGGTCCAGCGCGTCGCGGCTCTGGTCGACGTAGGCGGTCTTGACCGTCTCACCGATCTTGAAGCTGCCCGAGTCGGGCTGCTCCTGGCCGGTCATCATCTTCATCAGCGTCGTCTTGCCGGCGCCGTTGGGTCCGATCACGCCGACGATCGCCGCGGGCGGCAAGTCGAAGCTGAGGTTCTCAAACAGGACCTTGTCCCCGAACGCCTTGGACACGTCCTTGGCCTCGATCACCGTACCGCCGAGCCGCGGGCCGGCGGGGATGTGGATCTGGACCTTCTCCAGCTTCACGTTGCGGTCCTCCGCCAGCAGCGCCTCATACTGGTTGAGGCGCGCCTTGGGCTTGGCGCGACGCGCGGAGGCGTTCATCCGCACCCACTCAAGCTCCTTGTCGATCGTGCGCTTGCGATTGTCCTCTGAGCGCTGCTCGGACTCCAGGCGCTTCTGCTTCTGCTCCAGCCAGCCCGAGTAGTTGCCCTCATACGGGATCCCGCGCCCGCGGTCCAGCTCGAGGATCCACCCGGCGACGTTGTCCAGGAAGTAGCGATCGTGGGTCACGGCGACGATCGTGCCCTTGTAGTCGCGCAGATGGTTCTCCAGCCAGGCGACCGACTCGGCGTCCAGGTGGTTGGTCGGCTCGTCCAACAGCAGCAGGTCGGGCTGGCTCAACAGCAGCCGGCAGAGCGCGACCCGGCGGCGCTCACCGCCGGACAGCTTGGTCACGTCCGCGTCGGCCGGCGGGCAGCGCAGGGCGTCCATCGCGTACTCCAGCTGGGTGTCCAGGTTCCAGGCGTCGGCGGCGTCGATCTGCTCCTGCAGCCGCGCGAACTCGTCAGCGGTCTCCTCGCTGTAGTTGGCGGCCAGCTCGTTGAAGCGCTCGAGCAGCGCCTTGGTCTCCGCGACGCCGTCCTCGACGTTCTCCTTCACGGTCTTGTTGGGGTCCAGCTGGGGCTCCTGCTCCAGCAGCCCGACCGTGGCGCCGGGCGCGAGCTGGGCCTCACCGTCGTACTCGGTATCGATCCCGGCCATGATCTTCAGCAGCGAGGACTTGCCGGCGCCGTTGTAGCCGAGCACCCCGATCTTCGCGCCCGGGTAGAAGCTCAGGGTGACCTCGTCAAGCACGACCTTGTCCGGCGGATGCCGGCGGCTGAGCTTGTGCATGGTGAAGATGTACTGGCCGGCTGTGGACATGGGAGCCAAGATACCGATCGCCGCGCCAGCCCTCCCGGCGTGTGTTAGTCGTCACACGCATTTTCCTAACGCGCCAATCGCGTAACAGATGCGTAGCTACGGCGTTTATTTGGGCAGGAATCGAGCAAGCAACTACGTAACGGCTCATCGAAGGGATCTCACCAACGACTCGCCGGACGTAGAGGAACCCAAAGTGTCCCAACACCCTTTCACCACCCCCAGCGTCGTCTACCTCGGTCAGGCTCACGGAGCTAACAGCGGCTCCGCCCCACGGCCGACCCAGACGGGCGCGGGCCAAAAGAACTAGCCCGCGTTCAGTTCTCCGGCTGCCAGCTGGAGACCACCCAACGACCGCTCTGCCGGGAGACGGTCGCCAAAGCCAGATGCCAGGCGGGCGCCAGGCCCTGATAGCCGGCGCTGGCCGAGGCGTGTGTGGACTCGCGCGTGACCACCACGTAGCGGCCGTGCCCGCCCGCCAGGGCGGCGACGGCCTGCACGCTGCCGCTGTTTGACAGCTGCGCCTGGCTCAACTCGCGGTCCCCGCGGCTCTGGCTGGCCTGCAGCACCATCGCGCTGCGCGCCTGACCGACGCTCGCCCGCGCCAGCGCCCGCAGGTGCCCCTGCACGTCGCCGGCGTTCCAGTTGATGTAGGTACCGGCAAAGCGCCGCAGAGCAAGCTCGGCGCTGGCGTAACCGTGGCCGCGCTGGCGCGGTCCCGGTGGCGTTGGCACCTCGTTGTGGTGGATCGCCGGCACAATGCTAGAAGGCAACAACCCACAGCCACCGAGCAACAGACACGCCAGCAGCAGCGAAAGAGAACGCCACATCACAACCCCCTTGGATGTCGAACCACAAAACCGCTCGAGGGGCGCACCAGCGGATGCCAGCCGATGCCACTCGAGCCATCACCGGCACCGGCCGCGTTGTGGGTGTCCCAACGCAGCCCGGCGACGTACATGAACACGTGATCGGGACTCGCGTAGACGCTCACCCAGCGCCCCGGACCGGGCTCGCCCCAGGACTCGAACCCGGACGAGGTCATATCCCCGGCGGCTGGCAGCAGCCCGCCGCCGAACAGCAGGTGCGCGACGCTCGATGAGCAGTCATAGGCGGGCGAGATCTGGCTCAGCGCCAGGCCGTGCCCCGCACCGTAGACGTAGGGCTTGCCCGCGATCTGATTGCCGGCCGCGATCATCGCCTTGACCGCCGCCGGCGCCGAGCGGGGCGCCGCCGCACGGCCGCCCGCACCCAA
>JAFMRN010000064.1 GCA_017354065.1 Solirubrobacterales bacterium | reverse complement strand
TCCTTGGGCGCGCCGTCGATCTTCGGGTTGTGCTTGCGCACGTAGGCGATCGACTGGCCGGCGTCGCCCTCCTGGCCGGTGCCGTCAACGATGCTGAGCACCTTGGTGGCATAGCCGGTCGCGCTGAAGTCGGCGGGCGTGCCGATGATCTGCCATTGGAACTGATCCTTCTTGAAGATTGGTCCCACTGCGAAGCCGAGGGCGGGAAGCGCAAACGCCGCGGTGGCGATGCCCCCGGCGCCCTGGGCTGTGATGTTCATGAACCGACGGCGGTTGACGGTCTCGCCTTCAAAGGCTCCCGGCAGTCCGCGCTCTTCGGTGTACTCGGATGACTGTGCGTGACGATCTGGCATGTCTGAAAAATCTGCTCAGTCGAGACCCGGCGGGCCACTGGCGCGCCTAAGCGTACATTCAATCCGGCTGCGGAGGCCTGCCGAGGGCATCGACTACTGCTCGGGCCTATTCTGCCAGCCGCTCCATCGCCTGCTGCCACGCGCGGTCGGCCGCGGCCGGATCTCCGTCGGCGTGGGCCTGCGCGATCGCGGAGATCGCGTCGCCGAGCGTGCGGGTGGCCGCGAGGTCACCCATCTGGGCGAGCTTTTGCAGGCCGGCGGCGTAGCTGCGGTCGCCCTCCAGCAGGTCCAGATCCGGATCCTGAGAGCCCTGGTTGGCGTAGTGCAGGCGGGTGCCGGCCGCGATTTCAGCCAGCAGCTCGCGGTATTCCCCGGGTGCGCTCACGCGAGCTCCTCCAGCGCCTCAGCGACCGCGGCGAGCGTCCGATCTACGTCCGCGTCGGTGTGCGCCAGCGACGGGAACCAGGCCTCGAACTGGGACGCCGGCGGGTACACGCCACGGGCCAGCAGGGCGCGCGCAAACGCGCCGTAGGCCTCCTGGTCGCACTCGGCGGCCTCCGCGTACCGGGTCGGAGCCTGAGCACGGAAGAACGGTGTGAGCAGGCCCGGAACCGAGCCCACGGACAGGTTCGGGGCTTTGGCGAAGCCTTCCACAAGCCTGGCGGTCAACGCCTCCAGGCGCACATACGCGTCGGGCTCGAGCTTGGCCAGCGTCGCCAGCCCGGCCGCTACCGCCAGCGGGTTGCCTGACAGCGTGCCGGCCTGGTAGACGTCGCCGGCGGGCGCGAAACGTTCCAGCAGCTCGCGGCTGCCGCCAACCGCGCCCGCGGGCAGCCCGCCACCGATGATCTTGCCCATCACCGTCAGGTCCGGCTCAAGGCCGGTGTAGGCCTGGCCGCCGTTGAAATGGACGCGGAAGCCGGTGATCACCTCATCCGCGATCAACAGCCCGCCGTTGGCGTGGATGCCCTCCTGCAGCTGTTTGAAGAACCCCTCGGCCGCGGGCACGACGCCCATGTTGGCCGGCACCGGCTCAACGATCGCGGCCGCGAAGCGGTGCTCCTTGAGCGCGTTGTCGAGCGCCTCCGGATCGTTGAACGGCACCGTCACGGTCTCCGCCGCCGCGGCGGCGGGCACGCCGGGACTGGCGGGGATGCCCTGGGTTGCCAGGCCGCTGCCGGCTTCGGACAGCAGGCCGTCCACGTGGCCGTGATAGCCGCCCGCGAACTTCAGGATCCGGTCACGCCCGGTGACCGCGCGCGCCAGACGCAGGGCGCTCATGGTGGCCTCGGTCCCCGAGGAGGTCATGCGCAGCATCTCCACGCTCGGGATCCGCTCCGCGATCAGCTCGGCGAGGCGCACCTCACCCTCGGTCGGCGCCCCGAAGGTGGTCCCCCTGCGCACCGACTCCGTGACCGCCTTGGTCACGTCGGGGTGCGCGTGGCCGAGGATCAACGGCCCCCAGGATCCGACCCAGTCGACGTAGTCGTTGCCGTCGACGTCGCGGATGTGGGAGCCGTAGCCGGAGGCGATGAAGATCGGGTCGCGCCCGATGCTGCGCATCGCACGGACGGGCGAGTTGACGCCGCCCGGCAGAGCCTTCAGGCCGCGCTGATACAGCTGCTCGCTACTGGTCACGGTTCAGACGCCGGCGTGCTCGCGTTCCCAATCCCGGAACTCACCGGTGAAGTACAGGAGCCGGATCTTCTTGAACTCGGTGGAGGAGTACAGGGTCGCGCGCTCAGTGATGCCGGTCGAGGCGGCGATCGAATCGAGGATCGCGTCGCACTCCTCCTTGGAGCGGCCGTGGGCCATGGTGAAGACGCTGTAGGGCCAGTCCTCGTAGGTAGGGCGCTCATAGCAATGGCTGATGCCGCGGAAGTTCGCCATCTGCAAGCCGAGCTCAAGGGTCTTCTCCGCCGGCACCTTCCAAACGCCCATTCCGTTGGCGGAGAAACCCGCGCGGCGGTGGAACAGGATCGCCGCAACGCGGCGCAGCAGCCGGCGTTCGACCATCCCCTCAAGGTGGGCCAGCAGCTCGTCCTGGGTCACCCCCAGTGCCTCAGCGGCCGCTCCGAACGGCTCGCCCACCACGGGCAGGTCCCCCTGGGTGGCGCGGATCACGGCCTTGTCAAACTCGTCATAGGGCTGGGGCTCGGTCTCAGCCGGGGCGACCGCCTCACCGACGGGCGCGGCGAGCGTGTCGGTCCCGGCCTCCATCTCCAGATCCATGCGGATCTTGAACAGCTTCAGCGTCGGCAACTGCCGGATCGACTCCGCTCCGGCCAGCTCCCCCAGCCGGGTCAGCGTGCCCTCCAGGCCGAGCGGCGAGTCCGGCTCGGTCGCGATCGTGAACCAGATGTTGAAGTCGTGGTTGCGCAGGTAGTTGTGGGACACACCCGGGTGGGCGTTGATCACGTTCGCCGCGCGCCACGGGTTCTCCGGATCGACCTTGGCGGCCACCAGCATCGAGCTGTAGCCGAGCGCGCGGGTGTCGAAGATCGGGGTGACCTGGCGGATAATCCGCTCTGAGATCAGGCGCTGGACGCGCTCGAGCGTCTCCTGCTCGGTGATCTGCGCCTCGCTCGCCACGTGCTGGTAGGGGCGCTTGGCGATCGGGAAGGAGCCCTGCATCAGGTTCAACAGGCGCTTGTCCGTGTCATCGAGCGCCACGGCGGCGCCGTCCTTGCGCGAGCGCAGCTTGGGGCTGAAGTTGCCGCTCTCAGCTTCTTGAATTCCGTCGTCTACAGCCACTTTGCGGCGTCCTTTGCGTGGTAGGTGATGATGATGTCCGCACCCGCCCGTTTGATCGAGGTCAGGGTCTCGAGCACGGCGTCGCGCTCGTTCAGATAGCCGGCCGCGGCGGCAGCCTTCAGCATCGCGTATTCGCCGCCGACGTTGTAGGCCGCCAGGGGAAGCTCGGTCTGCTCACGCACGCGTCCGACGATGTCCAGGTACGCCAGTGCGGGCTTGACCATCAGGATGTCGGCGCCCTCATCCGCGTCGAGCCGGGACTCTCGCAGCGCCTCACGCGCGTTCGCGCCCGGGAGCTGGTAGGCGCGGCGGTCCCCGCGGGCCGGGGTCGAGCCGGCCGCCTCACGGAAGGGGCCGTAGAAGGCGGAGGCGAACTTGGAGGAGTAGGACATCAGCGGAAGCTCGCTGTGACCGGCCTGATCGAGCGATCGCCGCAGATGGCCGATCCGCCCGTCCATCATGTCTGAGGGCGCGACGATGTCGGCGCCCGCTTCTGCCTGGGAGAGCGCCGTCTTGGCCAGCAGCTCCAGCGTCGCGTCGTTGTCGACCGTTTCGCCGTGCAGCACACCGCAGTGCCCGTGGTCCGTGTACTCACACAGACAGGTGTCGGCAATCACCAGCAGATCGGGGTGTGCCGCTTTGATCGCTCGCGTCGCTTGCTGCACGATCCCGTCAGGGTCATAGGCACCAGAGCCCTGAGCGTCCTTGTGCGCGGGGATCCCGAACAGCAGCACGCCTGGAACCCCCAGCGCCGCTAGCTCCGCTGCCTCTGTCACCGCCGCTTCAACCGAGTGGCGTGAGACGCCGGGCATGCTCGGGATCGGCTCGCTGCCCGACAGCCCCTCCGCGATGAACAGCGGCGCCAGGAGGTCGGCGTGTTGTAGCTGCGTCTCGGCCACCAGCCCGCGCAGCTGCGGTGTCGCGCGCAGGCGCCGCATACGCGTTTCCGGGAAGGCCATAGGCTCTGATGGTAGGGCCCCCCTCGGGGCGTATCCTTATTCCATGGCCGTTCTGAGCGCCACAGAGGTTCCCCTCTACCGGCTCAGCGCCCAGGAGTATCAGCGAATCGTCGCAACAGGTGCGCTGGAGGGTGCGCGGGTGGAGCTGCTCGACGGCATCATGTCGGAAATGTCGCCGCAGTCCCCCAGGCACGCTGCGCTGGTTGAGTCGATAGCCGAGTACTTGGGATCCGCCGGGCGTGTAAGGACTCACTCGCCGTTTGAGATCGAGGATGCCGACAGCGTCCCCGAGCCCGACGTGCTGCTCACCGACGAGGCGAAGGCCGCTGACCATCACCCGCGGACCGCACGCGTCGTCGTGGAGGTGGCGGTCAGCTCCCAGGACGTCGACCGCGGTCCGAAGGCGCGGCTCTACGCCGGCGCCGGCGTTCCTGTCTACTGGCTGATCGACGTTCCCGCCGAGCGTGTCGAGGTCCGCACCGATCCCGTCGGCGCTCGGTATACGCACACCTCGGTCCGGCATGTCGGCGACACGCTGGAGGCACCCGCCGCGGGCCTGCCCGAGCTCTCGGTCTCTGCCCTGCTGGGAGACCATCAGCATTAGATGGCAGAGCTACACCTGACGATTCAGCTCTCCGAGGACCACAAAGCGACGCTTGAGAATGCCGCCCACGTTCGCGGTGATGAGATCAGCAGGCTCGTTGGAGAGCTGCTCGAACTGGAAGCGATTCGCCTGCAGAGCGTGCGTGCACGGGATCGAGTCCCGGTTAAGGATCTGCCGGACCTGATCACAATGCGCAACCGTTGGGCTGTCCTAGCCGCAGTGGATGCCGCGCTGGGCCTGTCTCCCCTCACCGCCGACTATTCGCAGGCTCAAACGCACGGGTGGTGGTACCACGACGGAGGCGGTAATTGGGCGCAAGTGTTCTTGTTTTCCGAGGGCCGAGCAGTGCTGGTCGGCTCAGACCACGAGTACTCGAAAACGTTCTTGCACGGGATAGATGTTCTCGCTGGCCTGCCCGGCCGGGTTCCGCCCATCATGCAACGGACAGACAACGACACGGATTTTGTGGGCTTCGCCTACATGTACGACGGTACCGGGACGTGGAGGTACCGCGAATGTGGCGTTCCCGACGGGTTCGATCAGCTTGAGCTGCCGGTCACCACAATCGATGCGCTAACCGCGTTCGTCGACGAAATGGTCTCTGGAGCAAACGAAGAACGCGTCAGCCACCACCCAGGACAAAATGCCGAGGTCAGCAGCGCCGCTGTTGCGCGCGCAGCCGAGCTCGGCCCAGACCTTGACCACCAGACGCTGCTTGACCTGCTGATCCTTGACGAACTGGACATCGACGCGGGAGTTGAGGCAGCTCGGCGTTTTGATGAGGTCGTCCCTGTCCCCGATGGGGCCGCCAGGTTGCCTTATCCGATTGGCTTAGTCTGAGCGTTTCCGCGATGACGTCGGACCGGCTGGTGGCACTCAGACCAGTGTCCAGGGCTCGATCCGGTAGGAGCTGATCAGCCCGGCCCGGTTGTAGGGATCGGCTTGGACAAACGCCTCGATCTCCGCCTCGGTGGCGTCTTTGAACTGGATCGCGCCGCCGCTGGGCGGACTGCCCAGCGCGCCCGCCAACCCGACCTTCCCGGCGTCTCTGGCTGCCCGCAGATGCGCCAGGTGCGCCTCGCGGTGCGGCCCGCGCCGCTCAGCCATGTTCTCCACGTACTCATACAGCAACAGATGCATAGGTGGACAAGGTACGCTTCTCGGAGTGGCCGGTTCGCTTGAGCGACGCACACCCCGATCGGTCCGTGAACAACGGGCCTTCCGCAGCGTGCAGGTCGGGGCGCTGAGCGGGACCGGGTTCGTCGTGACCACCGTGCTGTGGATCGCCGGGGTGATCAGCGGCCTGATCCCGGTCCTGTTGTTGGTCCTGACGCTGTTGTGCGTAGCCGGGTTCGCCAATGCGACGGGCCTCGGCAAGCGGCGCTGAGCGCTCTTCTGCCGAGAAACGGCCGCAACGAAGAAGACGAACGGGCGGGCGGACCCTGAATGCCTGTGGCGCGCCCGACCTGACCGACCACCGGCGGTCTAAGGCGCCCTGCGGGCGGGTCCCGCCGGGATCATCCAGATATCAAGGCGCGGCATCCGTGCCGCTGGATCCCGCAAGCTCGGGCTACGCGCTCGCGCCAGACCACCCCGTTGATTCTTAAAGCGCCGGGGTCATATAGGCAGCTTTGGGCGATTTGAGAACTTGTGCAAACTGCCTATTTCGTCGCGGGCTCACAGTGCAGTCTGCACAAGATCTGAAATGGCCCTTTTCTAGGTATGCAAACCCCGGCGGCCGAAGGCAAGCGCGAGAACGACCAGATGCTTATCGAGGTCCCGCTCAACCTGCCAGTAGGCACGGAGTTTGCGCTGAACCGCAACCCTTGCAGAGCGCTCCGCGCACCCCAAAGCCGCGACCCCGGGCCTCGGGGCTCAGGCCGCGAAGCGGCGCAACAGCAACCGCGCCAGCCCGCCGAAGATCAGCGCCAGCACGAGCAGGTGGACCAGCGGCAGGCCGATCGCCGGCGAGGTGCCGCTGAACGCGTTGGATACGGCCTCCAGCGCGGCGCGGAACGGGAACACGAAGGAGATCACGTCCAAGACGCCGGCCAGCGCGCCGGACACGGCGCTTGAGGGGATCAGCGCGATGAACGCCATCGGCAGAGCGACGCCAAAGGCCAGCAGTGATGCGGCGGCGACCTCACGGGCCAGCGCGCCGAGCACCACGCCCAGCGCGCCGAAGGCGAGCCCCGCACACAGCGCGGCAGCCAGCCACAGCTCGACCCGCCCCCAGCTGAGTGCCGGAACGAACACCGAGATCACGCAGGCCAGCACGAAGGTCACCAGCGCGGACAGCGCCGCCGCCAGCAGGGTTTTCTCCGCCACGATCTCGGTGCGCGAGACCAGACCCCGGACCAGCCGGCTGAAGACGTTCTCCGAGCGCTCCGCGGCGAGCAGCGCCGCGGCCAGCAACAGCGCCACGAACATCTCCGAGACGACCGCGGCGATCGCGACCGCATAAGCCGCGGTCGGGGTGCTAGCACCGGCCAGCTCCTGGCGCTGTACCGCCAGCGGGGTCTGCAGCTGGCCGAGCACCGGGTTGGCCAGGCTCATGCCGCCGATCGCCAGGTTCGCGAAGGAGACCACCCGTGAGAGGCCCGGGTCGTGGGTGCGCGCGGCGGCGCGCGCGACGATCGCGCGTGCCTGCTTGAGGCCCATCAGGTTCACGCTCGCCCCAGCGAAGCTGATCGGCCCGCCGTTCACCACCTGGTTCATGTCGGTCAGGGCGGCCTTCAACAGCTGGTGGGAGACGGCCGACTCGACCTGGTCGATCCGGGTCTGGATCTGTGAGTCCACCAGGTCGCGCTCCAGCGGGTTGCGTGAGTTCAGCACGATCCGCACCGAGGGCTGGCCCACGCCCTGGCTGAGCAGCTGGTGAACCTGGTCGATCAGGTTGGCGGGCACGATGATCGCCGCCGACGCATGGCCCGAGCGCACGGCCGCGACCGCCGCGGCGGAGGACTTGACCGGGAGCGGCTGGATCGAGGCCAGCAGCTGATGGGTGTAGCTGCCGACGTCGATCTTGGCGCCGCCGAGGCGCATGTTCGCCTGGCCGGCGTGGATCCCGCTGTAGATCGCGACCTTCGGCTTGCCCGGCGGCGATGACAGCGCAAAGCCGATCATCAGCGCCAGGATCACCGGGTAGAGCACCAGGATCCCGGTCAGCAGCGGGGAGCGCTTCAGGATCGTCAGGTCCTTGCCCAATAACCAGCGCATCAGCGCTCCGCCTCGGACAACGCGCCGTCCTGCATGCTCAGCACACGCTGGGCCGGACGCCACGCCTCAGCCATGTCGTGGGTCGAGAACAACACGGCGGTGCCGGCCTCCACAAACCCGGCGACAAAGGACCACAGGCGCTCGCGCTGCTCCGGATCGAGCGACGCGGAGGGCTCATCGAGCAACAGCACGGCGGGATCGCCGAGCAGGCCGATCGCGACGTTCACCCGCTGGCGGTTGCCGCCGGACAGCCGCCCGACTTGCTCATCAGACCGGTCCCAAAGACCGGTCTGATGCAGGAGCGCATCCACGGCCTTTTGGACGTCGGGAACGTTCTCAAGGCGGGCGAACAGCGCCAGGTTCTCGGCCACTGTCAGCTTCGCGTAGAGGGCGGGCTGCTGGGGTACCCAGCCGACCCGGCCGCTGACCGCGACGCTGCCGCCGCTGGGCTCGAGGATCCCGGCCAGCAGGGACAGCAGCGTCGTCTTGCCCGCACCGTTGGGTCCGGTCAGGGCCACCAGCTCACCGGGGTACAGGCTGAGGTCGGCGTCGTGGACCGCGACGCGGTCGCCGTAGCGATGTGCCAGCCCCGTGGCGCTCAGGACGGCGGCGTGCGAGTCGCCCAAGGCTCCAACTCCAGATGGTCGCGCAGGTAAATCGCTGTCTGACGCAGCACGGTCGCCACCGGGAGGGCGACCAGCGCGCCCGCGATGCCGGCAAGCTGATCTCCAAGCAAGAGCGCAAGGATCACGAGAATCGGATTGATCCGCAAGGAGATCCGGAACAGCTGCGGGGCGATCACGTGCCCCTCGAGCTGCTGCAAGGCGACAAACAGGATCAGCACCCAGACGGCGCTCAGCGGGTTGGTGAACAGCGCCACGGCCAGCGCTGGGATCGGGCCGATGATCGGTCCGACGTAGGGGATCAGCTCCATCAGCCCATAGAAGGCGCCGAAGAACACCGCGAAGCGCGAGCCGTCGGGGAAGATCCCCACCACGCCGAACAGCCACAGGGAGAACGCGGCGGAGGCGCCCATGATCAGGCTGAAGGCGAGCTGCCCGCGGACGTAGCTGGACAGCGCCCGCTGGATCAACAGCGGGTAGTCGTCCTCGGGCGTGCCGTTGCCCGGCGGCATCAGCTTGCGGAACAGGCCGCCGATGTCGCGCGCGTAAACGAGCATGTAGACCGACAGGACCAGCACCAGCACGCCGTCGACGGACAGCGTCACCAGATCCGAGAGGATGTTCTTGGAAAACGAGATGATCGACCCGGACTGCTTGAGCACCTGCTTCTGGATCGTGTCCAGCGCGGTCGAGCCCTGCTTGGAGATGTGCACGTGGAAGCCGTGCTGGTTGAGGAAGTTCTGAGCCGAGTTGAGCTCGCTGTTGGCGCTCTTGATCAGGTCCGGCACGGTGGTGCTGAAGTGGTTCAGCTGGGAGGCCACCGGGTCGGCGAGGACCAGGCCTATCAGCGCAAAGATCAGCACGACCACCAGGTAGGCCAGGACGATCGCCACCCCGCGGTGCAGCCAGCGCGAGAACTTGACCACCAGCGGGTTCAGGATCAGCGCCACGGCGCCGGCAAAGGTGACGATCAGCACGAGCGTGCCGGCCGCGCTGGCCAGCAGGTACAGCCCGATCAGCGCCAGGGGCAGCACCACCGCCTGGATCCAGCGCGGGACAACCGTGCGCGGAATCGGCGGCGGCTCGACGGTCGTGGGCTCCTCCGCTGGCTGCTCCGCTGACGCGTCATCCGGCTCGGCTGACTCAGAGGCGCGCGGCTTCGCATCCATAAGTCTGGAAGTATCCCGGTGTGGCCGACGGAGCGAGAATCCTGTTTGTGGGCGACGTCGTGGGGGG
>JAFMRN010000246.1 GCA_017354065.1 Solirubrobacterales bacterium | reverse complement strand
ACGACGACTTCCCGGATACGGACGTGGTGCTGGTGATCGGCGCGAACGACACGGTCAACCCGGCCGCGGCCGAGGAGCCGGGCAGCCCGATTGCCGGCATGCCGATCCTCCACGTCTGGGAGGCCTCGGACGTCGTCATCTTCAAGCGCTCAATGGCTTCGGGCTACGCCGGCGTGCAGAACCCGCTGTTCTTCCGCGAGAACTCCAGCATGCTGTTCGGCGACGCCAAGGAGCGCGTCGACGACATCGTCAAGGCGCTCTAGAGGGTGCCGGAGCGGCCATGTGGCCGCGGAGGCGGGCCCCTCTCCAAAATCGGCGTCAGCCGCCGGGGAAATCCTGGGCGACCAGCTCAAATGAGGCGCGGCCGCGCCGGGCCGTAGCCGGTGAGTAGTCACACAGCCGGTTCAGGCGCAGCTGCCAGCCGTCAACGCGCGTGGTCCTCGCGTAGTTCATGTCCTGGGCCCGGCATTTCAGCCGCCGGTCCTTGGGCCAGCCGTGGTCCAGCACGTCTTTGGCCACCCTGCAGGCCGACTTGGTGCTGACGTCGTGCAGGCGCGCGACGTTGATCAGCTTGTACTGGTCGCAGTGGTGCAACGCCGGAGCAGCCGCCGGGGTTAGCGAGATCGCGGCCGCTGCACCCACGGTCGCTACCAAATTGTGGTACATGCCCGCCAGCATAAGGCCTGATGGTGGTCTTTGAGACCACCATCAGGAGAGGAGCTTGTCTCAGGCCGCGTTCTGAGCTTCGATCCGCGCGTCCGCGATCGCCTTGACCGCGGCCTCCTCGACCAGCAGCTCGGGACGGAGCGTGCCGCTGGCGGCCAGGTCCAGGGCCGGGAAGCGGCCGGTGGAGGTCAGCTTGGCGTCCAGTGCGATCACGGTCGTCTCACCGCCGAAGGGCTTAGCCGCGGTGGCGATAACCGTCACCGAGCCGCCGTCCTTTAGGTTCCGCGCGGCTGCCAGCGCCTTGCGCGCGACCGGCTGGTGGAGCCCGTCAAGCGTGTCGATCAGCACGACCGCGTCGCCGCCGCGGGTCGCGACGCGGCGAGCCTGGTCGATGACCAGCTCCACGGCGTGGTCCTGCGCGTCGGCTGAGGCGGCGAAGCTGACCGAGCTGGTGGCCGCGGGCAGCTCGGTGCTCGCGGACCAGGCGGCCAGCTCCTCAGGCCGCACGCCGGCGAGCGCGACGAACGTGGTCAAGCCGTCGATCGCGGCGAACTTGGCGGCGAGCTGGCCCAGCGTGTGGGACTTGCCGGCCCAGGTGCCGCCGCTGATCGTCACGCGGGAGCCGCGGCCGAAGGGCGTCAGGAACTCGATGGCCCGCAGCGTCGGGTCCTCTGAGTCGAACTTGAAGCGGTCGTTCGGGAACTCGGCTGCCAGATCGTCATAGCGCGCGCCGTCTGCGACGTCGGAGGCGGGCTTGTCGTTGATCGTGTCGATCCGGATCATTGAGGCGAAGCGCTCTGACCGCTGGGGTCCACGCCGCGGCCCGGTTACGGTGTCACCGGAGACCAGCTCACAGCGCTTAACCTGCGCGGCGGAGATGTAGACGTCGTCATCAGAGGGCTCGGGGCCGTTCACGCGCACGAAGCCGGAGCCGTTGGGGAGCAGCTCGACGGTGCCCTGGACGGTCTCCTCCTCGGGCTTGGAGTCAGACTTCGCGTTGTCGCCGGGCTCGTCCTTGTCCTTGGCGTCGCCGTCCTGCTCGGAGGCTTCCTTGTTGGCTCCGCCACGTCCGCGGCCGCCGCGACGGCCGCGCCGGCGGCGGCCCGAAGTGGTCGGGCCCTCAGCGGTGTCCTCGCTGTCGTCTTCGCCGTCCTGGCCTGACTGCCGGGCGACGATCGCGTCCACCAGTTCGGCCTTACGCAGGCGGCGGAAGCCGTCGAGGGAAAGTTCAGAGGCGATCTCGTGCAGGTCAGCCAGCGGGCTGGCCTCCAGGGCCTCGCGGTCAAGTACTGACATATGTGTCCTCCAGTCGGATGAGTCGGTGTGCTCCGGTCGCGTTGTCGCAGCGACCGGCGATTCGCGGCGCGAACTTTAGCGGCGGCGCCGGAGATGCTCCGCCAGCCGGTCCTCAGATCCAAGCGTCTCCTCCCCGGCCAGCAGCCCACGGACCGCCAGATAGTCCTTGGCGCCCTCCAGGTCATGGACGCGCGCCACGTGCACGCCGGCGTCGGCCACGTAGCCAAGTGCCGCCAGGGTGCCCGGGTCGCGGTCCTGGGGCGGCCGCCGGGTCGCGACGCCGATGAAGTCCTTTCTCGAGATCGCAGCCAGCAGCGGCCGGCCGAAGCTGTGCAGGGTCTCGAAGGCGCGCATCGCCTCGACGGTCTGGTGCGGGGTCTTTCCGAAGTCCGGTCCGGGGTCGAGCATCAGCTGCTGCTCAGACACGCCGCGGTCCAGCGCGACCTCGATCAGCTGGCCGAGCTGGGCGTGGATGTCCTCGACGATCTGTCCGTCATAGCGGGGGTCGAGCAGCTTCTGCTTGGGCCGGGCCCGGTTGTGCATCAGGATCAGCCCGGCGCCCGTGTCCGCACAGACGTCGGCCAGCTCCGGGTCGGCCAGCGCGCTGATGTCGTTGACGATCGCCGCGCCGGCGCCGATCGCGGCGGCGGCCACGGCCGGTTTGTAGGTGTCGACGGACACCGTGGCGCCGTGGGCACTGAGCGCCGCGATCACGGGTACGACCCGCTCGACCTCTTCCTCGACGCCGACCGCGGGCTTGTCGGTGCGGGCCGATTCGCCGCCGACGTCGACTATCGCGGCGCCCAGCCAGTCCTCGCCGCCGTGTCCCGAGAACGAGTCCGGGCTCGCGTTGTGGATCGCCATCAGCGCGATCTGACCGCCGAGGGGCAGGTCGCCGCGGGCGGTGGCAAGCGTCAGCTCCGGCGCTGTCACGGACGCGACCAGGCGCGGTAGCGCAGCGACGCTTCCAGCATCTGCGCGTGGGCGCCTGCACAGCTCGGACAGGCGGTCATGTGCGCGAGGATCCACGCCTGATCAGCTTCTGAGACCGGCTCAGCGTCCTGGCGCCGCGCCAGCAGGTCCAGAGCCCGGTGGCGCTCTGCGCACTCCGGGGTTGTGTCCTCAGCGCCGGCGTGCAGGTGGCCGGCGAGGTCCAGCCGCGCCTGGGCCAGCAGCGTGCTGATGTAGGCCGGCTCGGTTCGCATCACGCCGGCGATGTCGCGGTAGCAGAGCCGGAACATCTCGGCCAGCCCCAGGACCTCCCGCTGGTCATAGGCCAGCGCCGCGTTTGCCCGTGCCAGCTCCGTCTCCACCGCCTGTGCGAGCGCCGCCGGCGCCGACGGTTTGAGCGGTCTGAACTGCACGTCGCGGCGGCGGCACTCAGAGACCGTGCGGCTGATCGCCTGCATCCGGCTCTGAACGGTGTCCTTGAGCGCGGCCACGACTACATCGGTTCCGACCGCTTCCGGGCCGAGGATCCGTTCGGCCAGCTCGACCAGGTCCATGCCGAGCGGCGTGTCGAGCAGCTCGGGGCGCGGACGGCGCACGTGACGGACACGCTGGTCCTTGACGCGCAGCTGCTGCTCGGGGACGACTTTCATTGCCGACACGCGCCGAGCCTAACCGATCCCCCGGCGGCGGAAGTCACAACTCCTGCAGGGCAATTCCCTCGGCTTCGGCTTCACTCCTGAAAACTGTAGCTTGTTGGGCCACTGTCAGTCGATCCCAGCCCAGCTCGGGGCCCA
This sequence comes from Solirubrobacterales bacterium, assembly GCA_017354065.1. Lineage (GTDB taxonomy): Bacteria > Actinomycetota > Thermoleophilia > Solirubrobacterales > Solirubrobacteraceae > Palsa-465. The sequence continues at coordinate 208 of JAFMRN010000246.1, read as the reverse complement.
TGGCCTCGGCCACACGCACCGGTTCGGTTGCGCCCTGGGCTGCCAGCCAGCGCCCCTCCAGCAGGCCCAGGCGCGTCCGGCGCAGCAGCACATCGCCGACTGAGCGGGCCTGCTCGAAGCGGGCCGCGAACGCCGCCTCAGCCAGCAGGTCGGGATGCCCGCGCATGATCGGCCGCGCCAGCTCGTCGCGCTCGGCGGCCAGTGCCAG
>JAFMRN010000245.1 GCA_017354065.1 Solirubrobacterales bacterium | reverse complement strand
TCGTCGCGACCTTCAGCGTGATCTTCATCGCGCTCGGCCTGCTGGGCCAGCAGGCGCTGCGCGCGGCGCTGACCGGCCACGCCGCATTGAAGATCTCAGGCGCGGTGATCATCGCCATGGGCCTGCTGTTCGTGCTCTCGCCGCTGGTCCCGCGGCTGGCCAAGGAGTGGCATGTCTCGGGGCTGGTGCAGCGGGCCGGGCGTGGCGGACCGGTGCTGACCGGCGCGGCCTTCGCGCTCGCCTGGACGCCGTGTACGGGGCCCACGCTGGGCGCGATCATCACCGCCGCGGGGACCTCGAACAGCGCCTATAAGGGCGCGTTCCTGCTGCTCGTGTACTGCTGCGGGCTCGGCGTCCCGTTCCTGCTCTGCGCGCTGGCCTTCGGCAAGGTTACGGCGATGCTGGCGCCGGTCAAACGCCACTACCCCGTGGTGATCGGGCTCGGCGGCGCGGTCCTGATCGGGATGGGCGTGCTGATCTTCACCGGCGAGTTCGCGACGCTGAACGTGACCGTCGACAACTGGCTGTCGAGCCTGCATCTGCCTAACTTCAACGCGGACACGTAGATGAGCAGTGCCACGGCCGCGTGAGAGCCCACGATCGATGGTCGTGGCACTACTCAGCTCCGCCTTCACGCCGTAGTCACACGTGATCCGTGCCGGGTTGGGACCATCCCTGCCGGTCGGCCGGGACACTGAAATTACCTCTGGAGATTGATGCGCTTCCCATTCCGTCTCGGACTGGCCGGCACTGCCGCGATCGCGTCGGCGGCAATCGCCCCCGTCGCGGCAACCGCCAGCACCGTTCCCACCCCGTCCCATGTTGTCGTCGTGATGGAGGAGAACCACTCCTATTCCGACATCATCGGCTCTAGCCAGGCCCCGTACCTCAACCAGCTCGCGGGACAGGGCGCTTCGATGACCTCGTCTTACGCGGTCACACACCCGAGCGAGCCGAACTACATGGCCCTGTTCGCCGGGAGCACGTTCGGCCTCAGCGCCGACACATGCCCCGTCAATGAGGGCAACACCCCGAACCTCGGCTCCGAGCTGCTCGCTGCCGGCCAGACGTTCAAGGGCTACTCCGAGGGGCTGCCCGCGACCGGCTCCACCACGTGCACCAGTGGCAGGTACGCCCGTAAACACGTTCCGTGGGCCAACTTCAGCAACGTGCCGGGCTCGGACTCGCTGCCCTTCAGCAGCTTCCCCTCCGACTACTCAAGCCTGCCGACGGTGTCCTTCGTGATCCCGAACCTCGACGACGACATGCACGACGGGACGGTCAGCGCCGGCGACACGTGGCTGAAGAACAACCTGTCCTCATACGTGAGCTGGGCGAAGTCGCACAACAGCCTGCTGATCGTCACCTGGGACGAGGACGACAACAGCGCCAACAACCAGATCCCGACGATCATCGCCGGTGCCGGTGTGAAGGCCGGCAAGTACAGCGAGAAGATCAACCACTACAACGTGCTCTCGACGCTCGAGTCGATGTACGGCCTGAGCAAGGTCGGCTCCAGCTCCAGCGCGAACCCGATCACCGACACCTGGGGTTAGGGAAAGCACGCTAATGGGCGCTATAGGGGGCAAAACTCCCCAGAACCCTTGAGGGGCGCCGCTCGACAGGTGGCGGTGGGGCCGACTTTGAGTTCGGCCCCACCGTGCAGCGTCAGCTTCGGCCCAAAAGCAGCGCGATCCCCTGGCCGCCGCCGATACACAGCGTCACGAGCCCGAGGCTCAGGTCCCGCTGCTCCATGTCGTCGAGGATCTTGGCCGTCAGCGCGGCGCCGGTCGCGCCGATCGGGTGGCCCATCGCGACCGCGCCGCCGTGCGGGTTGACGAGCTCGGGGTTCAGCCCGAGGTCGTCGATCACGGCCAGCGCCTGGGCGGCGAAGGCCTCATTCAGCTCGATCACCTGCACGTCGTCGAGCTTCTTGCCGGAACGATCCAGGACCTTGCGCACGGCCGGGACCGGGCCGATGCCCATGATCTTCGGGTCGACGCCACAGGACGCGTAGGCGAGGATCTCGGCGCGCGGCTTCAAGCCCAGCTCGGCCGCCTTCTGCTTGGAGGCGAGCACCACGGCGGCCCCGGCGTCGTTCATGCCTGAGGCGTTGCCCGCGGTGACGGTGCCATCGGGCTTGAAGATCGGCTTGAGCTTGGCCATCGACTCCGGGCTGGCATCGCTGCGGATGTGCTCGTCGGTGACGAACTCAACGGTCTGCTTCTTGACCTTGACCGGGACCGGGACGATCTGATCCTTGAACACGCCGTCCGCGGTGGCCTTGGCCGCGAGCTGGTGTGAGCGCACGGCGAACTCGTCCTGGCGCTCGCGGGTGATCGAGCCGCGCTCAGCGAGGTTCTCGGCGGTGACCCCCATCAAGATGTCGTTGAAGGGGTCGGTCAGGGCGCCCTGGACCGGGTCGATCAGGGTCGTGTCGCCCATCCGCGCGCCCCAGCGGCCCGATCCGAGCCAGTAGGGGCCCCGCGACATCGACTCGGCGCCGCCGGTCAGGACGACTGAGGCGTCACCTGACTGGATCGCCTGGGCGCCGGAGACGATCGCCTGCACGCCGGTTCCGCACAGCCGGTTGACGGTGTAGGCGGGGGTCTCCTTGGGGATTCCGGACTTGACGCCGACCACGCGGGCCATGTAGGCGTCGCCCGGCTCGGTGTGGATGACGTTGCCAAAGACGACGTGCTCCACCTGCTCGGGCTCCAGGCCGGCGCGCTGCAGCGCCGCGACCGACGCGGTCTTACCCAGGTCCGACGGCGGCACGGCGGCCAGCGATTTTCCATATCCGCCGATGGCAGTTCGGGCTGCGGAGGCGATCACTACGTCGGTCACAAGCGTCCTTTCTGGAGGGGTTCGCACCAGCATGCCAGCTCTCAGCGGAGGCGAAAATCAGGCAACCTGGCTTGTTTGCAACGGCGATTGCAGTGACCAATCGCACTGCTTTTTTCGCCGCAATACATCGCAAACAGGAGGAACTCTGGGCGTAGAACTTCGGCGCGGCCGCAGAAATCACGCGGAACTTTCCCTAGGAGTAGCCGTTATCTTTCATCGAGGTCAATGGAATCTGCTGCGCTTCAAGCACGAACTGGACTGGCACCCCGACGCGGGGGCGCCGGCGCGTCTTTCCTCCGTCTGCGCTCCGATGAACAGCTCGTAGACCTGTTCCGGTCCGGCCACGAGGAGGCTTTCCGCGCGATCCACGACCGCTACCGGGCACGCTTGTTCGCGTACACGCGCCAGATGCTCCCCGGTAGCCGCCAGGACGCCGAGGACGCGCTCCAAGACGTATTCATCCGCGCCTACGCCGGCCTGCGCGCCAGCAACCGCCAGCTCGCGCTGCGTGCCTGGCTGTACCGGATCGCGCACAACCGCTGCGTCGATCAGCTGCGCAAGAACCTGCCGGTCCCCGCCGAGGAGATCGAGGCGACCAGCCGCGAGGTCTCAACCGACCCGCTGGCTGCCGTTGAGCAACGCGAGGAGCTTGAGAAGCTGGTGCTGGACGTGCAGCGCCTGCCCGAGCAGCAGCGCTCCGCACTGCTGCTGCGCGAGCTGTCAGGCATGAGCTACCAGGAGCTGGCCGACAGCCTCGAGCTTTCGGTGCCCGCCATCAAGTCGCTGCTGGTCCGCGCACGCGTCGGCCTGTCGGCCGCCGCTGACGCGCGTGACGCGGACTGTGAGGGCATCCGGGAAGAGCTGGTCGACTGTCACGATCGCGGCGTACGCCCGAACGCGCTGGCACGCCGCCACCTGAAGGATTGCCCCGGCTGTCGTGAGTTCCGCGAGGAGGTCCGCGGGGTCTCAGCCGGGATCGCCGCGCTGGTACCGGCCGCTGGCCCGTTGGTCGTCCTGGCCAAGGTGCTCGGCCTGGGCGGCGCGGCCACGGGTGCCGGTGCAGGCTCTGGCGCCGCGAGCGCTG
>JAFMRN010000244.1 GCA_017354065.1 Solirubrobacterales bacterium | reverse complement strand
AGCGCCGTCAAGCAGCTGACCCCCTGGATCGACAAGCGCCTGGCCGAGGTCGCGCGCCAGCGCGCGCTGCTGGCGGACCGCGGTGACACCCTCCCGTACCTCGGCGACACGCTGACGTTGATACCCGAACCGGGCCGCACCCGGGTGGCCCGGCGCGGCGCCGGCCTGCACGTCCCGGCCGATCCGGAGGCCCGCGCCGCAGCACTGGAGCGCTGGTACCGCCGCCAGGCGGCCAGGGAGATCGCCCCGCGGCTGGACGCGGCCACCAGGACGCTCGGGGTCGGCTACACCAGGCTGACCATCCGCGCACAGAAGACCCGCTGGGGAAGCTGTTCGGAAAAGGGCGCGATGAGCTTCAACTGGCGCCTGCTGCTGGGCCCCGCCGATGTGCTGGATTACGTCGTCTGGCACGAGGCCTGCCACCGCGTGCACATGGACCACTCGCCCCGCTTCTGGGCGCTGCTGGAGGAGCACTTCCCCGGCTACAGAGAGCCCAAGGCCTGGCTCCGCGCAAACGGCGGCACGCTGGTTCTTTAGGCCCAGCGGATATGCCGGGCCGTTCGTTTTACTGGCAAGCAGACCGTCCACTGGAAAGGAGCCCAGCGTTGCGAATCAGAGCGCTGCTCACATCGGCGGCCGCCGCCGTCCTGATCGCCGGGTGCGGGGGCTCTGCCACCAAGCCGTCCACGACCCAGCTCAGCAGGAAGCTCGCCAAGGAGCCGAGCATCAGGCGGGCGCTCGCCTCGGCGCAGAAGGCCGCGCCGGGCTCGACCAGCGCGATCAAAGGGATCGAGGTGAGATGCATGGCGGAGGCCGTCCGCGACAACGCCACCAACTCGAGCCTGGCTGACTACGTCGCGGGCAAGATCCCGCTGGCCCAGGTCAAGGGCGACCAGTCCAAGGCGAACACGCAGGCCTTCACCTGTTCACGCGACGCGATGGCGAAGCGGCTCAAGAAGTGACACCGGCGTTTCTGCCGGGGGTGGCCTCAAAGGCCTCCCCCGGGCCTCAACGGCCGTTGATCGGCACGTAATCGAGCCGCCGCCCGCCCGTGTAGATCTGGCGCGGCCGTGCGATCTTCTGCTCGGAGTCGTCGATCATCTCCAGCCACTGGGCGATCCAGCCGGAGGTACGGCCGATCGCGAACAGCACCGGGAACATCTCGACCGGCATCCCCAGCGCCTCATAGATCAGGCCGCTGTAGAAGTCGACGTTCGGGTACAGCTTGCGGGAGATGAAGTACTCGTCTTCCAGCGCGATCTTCTCGAGCTCCGTGGCGACGTTCAACAGCGGGTTCTTGCCGGTCACCTCGAAGACCTCCTCCACGGCCTTCTTGATGATCTTCGCGCGGGGGTCGAAGTTCTTGTAGACGCGGTGGCCGAAGCCCATCAGGCGCTCGTTGCCCGACTTCACACCCTCAATGAAGCTGGGCACGTTGGAGACGTCGCCGATCCGGCGCAGCATCCGCAGCACCGCCTCGTTGGCGCCGCCGTGCAGCGGGCCGTACAGCGCCGCGACCCCGGCGGCGACGGCCGAGTAGGGATCGACTTGGGATGAGCCGACCGAGCGCACCGCGGAGGTTGAGCAGTTCTGCTCATGGTCGGCGTGCAGGATGAACAGCACGTCCAGGGCGTGCTCGAGCCGCGGATCGGGCTGGTACTTCAGCTCGGTCATCTTGTAGATCATCGAGAGGAAGTTCCCGGCGTAGCTGAGATCGTTGTCCGGGTACACGTAGGGCTTGCCCTGGTTGTGGCGGTAGGAGAAGGCCGCCAGCGTCGGCATCTTCGCGATCAGCCGCACGACCTGGGCGTAGCGGATCTCCTCGTCCTTGACCGCGCTGGCCTCCGGGTAGAACGTCGACATCGCGCCGGTCGCCGCCAGCAGCATCCCCATCGGGTGCGCGTCGTAGCGGAAGCCCTGCATGAACTCCTTGATGTTCTCGTGCACGAAGGTGTGCATCGTGACCTGGTAGGTCCACTCGTCGAGCTCGGACTGGGTCGGCAGCTTGCCGTGGATCAGCAGGTAGGCGACCTCGAGGTAGGTCGACTTCTCCGCGAGTTGCTCGATCGGGTAGCCGCGGTACTCCAGGATCCCCCGGTCGCCGTCAATGAAGGTGACCGCCGAGCGACACGACGCGGTCGCCATGTACGCGGGGTCGTAAGTCATCAGGCCGAAGTCATCCGGGTTGACCTTGATCTGGCGCAGCTCCGTGGCACGGATCGTCTCGTCCTGGATCGGCACCTCATAGGTCTGACCGGTCCGGTTGTCGGTGATGGTCAGTGTGTCCGAACCGGATACGCCGGCTGCGCCCTGCGTTGCTTCGGTGTCAGTCGCCATCGGCTTCCTCTCTCGCGGTCTAAATCCGTCTCTGACTCTAACTCAGAGCCGGGCCACCTTCGTATCTGCTCTCCGTCGCCGCGGTCTGGCCCTGATAGTGGCTGCCCAGGCCGGGACTGCCATAGGGCCGCTGGGCGGGCTGGTCCAGGCGCATGAACGACAGCTGCGCGATCGGCAGCCCGACCGCCAAGGTGATCGGGACCCGCGTCAGGTTGTTGAACTCGAGCGTCAGCGTGCCCTCGAAGCCGGGGTCACAGAAACCGGCCGTGGCGTGCACTATCAGCCCGAGGCGGCCGAGGCTGGACTTGCCCTCAACTCGCGCGACGATGTCGTCGGGCAGCGACAGCGTCTCCAGCGTGCGCCCGAGACAGAACTCGCCCGGGTGGATCACAAACCGGTCCGCGGTCACTTCCTCGGTCAGGTTCGCGGGCGGGTTGGCCAGGTCGATGCTCGTCACACGATGGTTATGGAAGACCCGGAAGCTGTTGCCGAGGCGCACGTCGACGCTGGCGGGCTGCACGTTGTCGGGATCCCACGGATCGAGCTTGATCCGGGATGCACCGACCAGCTCGCGGATGCTGGCGTCTGACAGGACTGACATGGCTTGCGAGTGTATGGCGGTGGTGCCGACTGTGGGTTCGGCACCACCGTCTGCGTTTGTGGCGGGGCGGCTCAGAGCCCCAGCGCCCGTGCCAGCGCGCCCCACTCCCGCGCGGGCACGCCGTCGACGCCGACGGTCTGCAGCGCCACGTGGTCGGCGCCGGCGTTGAGGTGCTGTTCAACCTCTTTGACGAGCTGCTCGGCTGAGCCGTGGGGCACCACGGCGTCGACCAGCCGGTCCGAGCCGCCGTCGGCTATGTCCTCATCACTGAAGCCAAAGCGCTTCAGGTTGTTCGTGTAGTTGGACAGCGTCAGGTAGAACTTCGCGTAGTCCCGGGCCTGCTTGCGGCCACGGGCCGGATCCTCGTCGACCACGACGGCCAGCTCGGGTGCGACCAGCTTGCCCTGGCCGACCCGCTCCCGCGCGAAGCGCGTGTGGTCGGGCGTGACGAAGTACGGGATCGTCCCGCCCGTCCGCTCGCCGCTCAGCTTCAGCGACAGCGGCCCCAGGGAGGCGGTCACGATCCGGTCGGCCGGGACCGGGTTCTTCACGCTCGCCAGCTGATCCAGGAAGCTGCGCAGCTTGGCCAGCGGCTTCTGGTATTCGCCTACCGCTTCCGGGTGGCTGACGCCGAGCCCGAGGATCACGCGCCCTGGGAAGTCCCGCTCCAGCGCGTGGAACTCGTCGGCCAACACCGCGGGGTCCGGGTAGTGCCAGACGTTGACGATGCTCGTGCCGACCAGCAGCTTCGAACTGCCCTCCAGCAGCGGGCGGATGCTGTGTAACGGCGGCGAGCCGCCGAGCCACAGCGTCCCGTAGCCGAGCTGCTCCGCGGTCCTGGCTGCTTCACCCGCGTTCTGCTCGCCGAGCCGGTTATAAGTCGTCCATACCCCGTAGCGCGTCAGATCAAAGCTCATGCGCCCGATGCTAATGACTGTTGTCGAACGCCCGGCCGCGGGCGCTCAGGCCGCGGACGCGCGGCGGCGCGGGGATCCGCTCGCC
>JAFMRN010000243.1 GCA_017354065.1 Solirubrobacterales bacterium | reverse complement strand
TGTGTCCAAGCGTGCATCGCGTTGATCACGGTCGCCCTCGTCGTCGCTCGCGCTGTGAACGTCTTGCGGTGAGCCCTGTCCTCTGAGGACCGTGGACGTCGTCCTTGGAAGGACGGCGTGGCGGCGCTCTGGGGTTCCGAGATCCGGCACTTCTCACCCAGCGCTGGCCGCCGATGCGAGACCCCGCTGTGAACGTCTAGCCCCTGCGGCGCCTCGATCGCGCCTGGCCGCGTACCTCTCTGACGACGACGGTGACGATCGCCAACAGGACCACCCCGGCGACGATGAAGTACGTCCAGCGATGGGCGGCCAGGAAGCGTCCGGACGCTCGCCCGAATCTGGCCTCGATCGCGAACCATGCGGCCACCCAGAGGGATGTCGAGATCGCGACGCTCGCGGCGAACACGGGAAAGCGCATCCGGAGGGTTCCAGCGACCAGCGTGATCGGGATCCGAAATCCCGGCACGTGCCGGCCCAAGATCACCACCAGCGGACCCCAGCAACCGGTGCGCCCGCGCCAAGCTGGCGTCGTTCACGTGGAGCGCGGCGCCCACACGACCCTGGAGGACCCGGTCGCCCCAACGGCGCGACACGAGGTACAGGTTGGTTGAGCCGGCCACCACGACGGCTACGATGCCGGTGAGAGCCGCCGCCGACCTCAACAGGGAGCCCGCGGCAGCATGGCCGACGTAAAGGACGTAAACGTCGCCCGGAGCGGGGAGCGGTATGCCGCTCTCCCCCAGGTACAGCAGCGCGAGGCTGGCCGGTACCCCGAAGCGTCCAATCAGGCGACGCGCGACGGTGGTCGCGCCTCCGAACGCCTCCGGGAGATCTCCTTCGAGCAACGCGAGGAGGGGCAGGAGCAGGGTAAGCCCCAGGGCGACGGCGACGGCCAGAGCCCACGCGGGCGGGCGCCGTACCAACTCCTTGAATCAGACGCACCTTACGAGGCACTTGTCGGCGAAAGCGACATCGGTGGGAAGGGGCTTGCGTCGCGGGGAATCGCGTGGCTACTGTACGATCATGTCCTGGCGCCGTTGTCGCCAGGCTGGGGTGTGGGCAGGCGCTGTAGCGCTGGCGTTGATTCTTCTGTCTGCTTGTGGCGGTTCCAGCTCTGGGGCAGACTCGCGTCCAACTTCACCGCGTCCTGCAAACCCCTCGCCGGCTCAGTCGGCGCGGGGGCGTTCAAGCGTGCACGTCCCGATTCTCATGTACCACTACGTCGGCCAGGTTCCACGTCGGGACCCGAATCCCCAGCTGCGAGCCGGCCTCACCGTCAGCCCCCAGGCGTTCCTGCAGCAGATCCAATGGCTCCAGGCGAACGGATACCACTCGATCGATGCCAGCGAGCTGGACGGGTACTTCGAGGGGCGCAACGATCTTCCAGAGAGGCCGGTGATGCTGACGTTCGACGACGGCAACGCCGACCTCTACACGACGGCGTACCCAATCCTGCGCCAGTACCACATGCGTGCGGTCGCCTACATCGTCTCCGGCTTCCTCGGGGCGCAGGGGAGGGTGACCGCTGCACAGGTTTCGGAGATGAGTCGCAACGGCGTCGAGATCGGCTCTCACACGTTCAATCACGAGGATCTGACGCGGGAGTCGCCGGGGCGACTGCAGATGGAGTTGACCCGGAGCAAGCAGACTCTGGAGCAGCTCACCGGCCATCCGGTCCTCGACTTCGCCTATCCCGCGGGCCGCTACAACCCGGCCGTGCAGAGGGGGGTGCAGCGGGCCGGCTACACTTCTGCCATGGCCTCGGACCAGGGGCCCCAGCAGGCCGCTTCGCCACTCACGGAAGGCGTGTCCTTGCGCAGGTGGTCCGACCGGTTCGCCTGGGCTCGTCTCGAGGTCAACGGCCACGAGACGCTGCAGCAATTCGTTAGGAGCCTGGGTCCTACTGAATCCGCCAGTAGGACGGGTGAGTGAGCCGACCTCACCGGACGAGCGCCGGACGCTTCGGGCCAGGACAGGGTGGCAGTCGAACTCGTCCCCTAGGAGCCTGTCAGGGCGCACGGGGAGCTGCCTCGGCCGTTCAACTGGCGGGAGCGAGGTTGGGGGTGGCGACGAACCACTGTCCGTTCCAGCCGTGACCACGCGTGTCGCCTTCCTTGATGTCGTTCACAAACCTGTACAGCGGCCATCCCTCGTAGGTCACTTGCTGACCCCCGCTGGGGCTGGGGACGGTACCTAGTGTCCCCGCAACCCGGGTACCGCCCACCACTCTCGAGTTCTTGGAGGGCAGCTTGAGGGGCGGCCAGTTGTCTGCGCACTCGGTGGCTGCGGTACAGCTCACGCGCCCCGCGTGATCAGTCGTGTGGTAATACAAGGTCCGGCCGTCGGCGTCCACCAGGATCATCTCGGCCTTGCCGCCCACAGCCGCGGTGCCGGTCGTGACCAGCACCGGCTTCGGTGTCGCGCCCGGCGTGGGCCTTCCCGCTGAGCTCGACGGTACTCCACACGCCGTGAGCATGAGCGCAAGCACGGCAAGCGCCACGCCGAGTCGGAATCCCTCTACCTGCAGTCCCACCGCCTCGACGCTCTTCTCCCTTACCGCTGTGGCATCGTGCAGATGTCCCAGCTCGCGGACCAACGTTAGGACACCTCAGAAGGGTCCGGCAACCTAAGCTAAGACTCCTGAGCCTTGATCGGGAGACCCAACGTTTTCCGAGCAGCCCTCACCTGTTCCTTCAGGTCCTGGACTTCCCGGGACTTGGGCCAGCGCGCTTCAACCTCCGCCACAAACTCGCGAGCCCGGATCAACGTGTCGTGCCGAACGAACGACTCGAACGCCGCCGCCGCCTCGTCCGCGGCGGCGTCCAAGTTGCCCTGAGTCGCGAGGCCAGTCGCGAGCGCTACATTGGACCGCCTAGGATCCCGCGAACGGCGCCCCACAGTTGGCACAGAACCGCCCCTTCGGCACGCCGCGAGCACCGCAGCGTTCGCACGATGGGACAGCCGCGTAGTGTGTCCCGCCTTGCGAGCGGCGGACACAGAACTCCCAGAGAATAGAGTTGAGCCCCATCGGCGGCCTGGCGGGCCGTGTGCATCCAACACCCGCCGCTGGCTACGGGGGTGAGGACCTGTTGAAGGGAACGCCCGTCACGGCGTTCTGCGGGGTGCGCAGCGAACCCTCTGCGGTCGTCCTGCCGAGGTTCGGCCACAGCTCGGCTGGGATCGCGACGCCAGGGACAGCTGTGGCCGCTGCCAGGCGGTGGCTCGTAGCGAGACGCGCCGACGCCGCCAGTCCCCGTACGCGGAGGGAGAGCGGTGAGAGTCGCTTTCGAACCGATCCAGCCCGCGAACGGTCAGAAGACCGCGAACATCCGGCGTTCCCGGGTAGTCAGCTGCCGGAGGTCCGCGCGGCGGGGGTCGCCGAGGCCGCCGCTCCCGGCTGCCCGCCGCCGAACCCGCCGGCGCAGGATCCCGACGGTCCGGGCGGGGTGACCGTGAGCGACGTCGCGTGTACGGCTCCCCGGGAGTCACGGTTCCCGGTCGCGCGCACGCACTGGTCGGGCTGCAGCGCCGCGGCGCTGGCCGGCTCCACCTCGCTGACCCGCACGGTGGTTGGGACCGTGAGCGTGGACGGACTCCCCGAGGTTGGCTGCACGGTGACCTGGGTCCCCGAGACGCCGGTCACGGTCCCGGCGACGGCGCCCACGCTGCTGCGGGCCCGGCCCCGTCCGGGCGACGCGCTGGGCCGGGGGCCGTTCGCCGTCCCTGGGCGGGCCGAGCAGGAGCCGCCACTCGCGGGGCTGATCTGCACAACGGACGCCGTGACGGCGCCCTGGCCGTTTCTTTGTCCACTGGCCACGAGACAGGTCCCGGCCGTGATGTCCGCGACCGTCGCCGCGGAGCTCTGCCGGATCGGCGTCGAGCTCGAATAGTCCACGGTCGTGTCGGCGCCGTTGGCGCCGCTGAGGACGAGGGTCTCGCCGGTCACCTGCACGAGCTCC
>JAFMRN010000242.1 GCA_017354065.1 Solirubrobacterales bacterium | reverse complement strand
GGGCCGCGGGCGCCAGGCGTTCGACCCGCAGCATGAAGGCGTCGTTCAGCGACTGGGGCGCGGCTGAGCGCCCGTCCAGGCCGGCGGCGAGCAACTCCTCGGCGAACAGCGGGTTGCCGTCAGTGCGCTCCAGCAGCCGCGCCAGCAGCTTCTGCTCCGGCGCGGTGCCGAGGATGTCGGCCAGCGCCTCGGCCAGCTCGTCGCTGTCAAAGGGCTGAAGTTCCAGGCGGCGCGCGCGGTTGAGGCGGTCGAGCTCGGCCAGCAGCGGGCGCAGCGGATGGCGGCGGTGGAGCTCATCGCTGCGGTAGCTGACAAGCAGCAGCACGCGTTCTGTGCGGAGGCTGCGGGCGGTGAAGGCGATGAAGGCACGGGTCGCGCGGTCAGCCCAATGGATGTCCTCAAGCGCCAGCAACAGCGGACGCTCCCGCGAGATCAGCTCAAGCAGCTCCAGCAGCGACTCAAACAGCTGGATCTGGGCCGTATCGCTGTTGACCGGTTCGGCCGGGCGTGCGCCGGCAGGGCTGAGGCTCGGCAGCAGCGCGGCCAGCCGTGCGCGGCTGCCAGGGGAGAGTCGTTCGAGCACCGGTGCCTGGGCGCGCACCAGCGGCCGCAAGGCGCCGACGAGCGGTGCGTAGACCAGCTCGCCGTCACCCTGCTCCGGTGACTCGCCATGGAGGATCTCCATGCGCTCTGAGACCGTCGCCTCAAGCTCGGCGATCAAGCGGGTCTTGCCCACACCCGAATCCCCGCCCAGCAGGATCACGCCGGGCCGGCCCGCCTCAGCTTCGCTGCAGGCGAGTTCGAGCTCGGCCAGTTCGCCCTGGCGACCGACGAAACGCGTTGAGGTTAAGCGAGCTGGCACTCCAGAAATTGTGACGGAGGGGGGAAGCGCCGAGCTGGGAGTCGTGGTGGTATCTGTCTGCGGCATGAATCAGCTCCTGCTGGTGAGAGACAAGGAGCTGCTGGATGAGTCTTGGATGCATGGTGTGCTCCCGTTGTGCTGATCTGAAATCACTGCACGGAGCAGACTGAACTGCGATAGGACCCCTTACATCGGGCGTTTGGTGCCGGATTTGGGCAGCTGGGCCTTAGCTGGCGGCGCTCACGCCTTATCGCCGCGAGCTCGGCTAATCTCCGCCAGATGGACAAAGACGGGTTTGGCTGGCTGACGGAACAGCTGCGCAACACGCCGCCCGCAGCGCTTGGTGCGCTGTCGGAGGCGGATCTCCGGCGCCTCGGGGACTCGGTTCGCAAGGCACGCAAGAGCCAAGCCGAACAGATTCAGGTCGCGGCCGAGCAAGCACTGGAGCACGTGCCGCGGTTTTTGCGGGGACCGGTCAAAAAGCTCGTCGGCGGCTGATCTAGAGGAGTTCTGATGTCCGCATCCCTACAACCCGGGCTCTCCAGCGAGCAGCTGGAACGCAACGCAGAGGTCCAGCGCATCGCGCGGCTGTTGAGCACCGACCAACAGGAGCTCGCCTACCTGTCCGCGGTGTCCTCTGAGGACCTGCGCGCGCTGCGCGAGCAGGTCACGAGCCTGCTGTTCGACGACCAGAGCCTGCTGGCCGGGCTGGCCTCGGCCTCCAAGCTGCTGCCGGCGTCGCTCAACGCCTCACTCGGGGAGAAGGTCTTCGGCGCGCTGCTCTGCGCCCGGATCGCCGGCCTCCTGGAGCCCGACCGCGCGGTGGAGCTGGCCTCCAGGCTGCCCCAGAGCTTCCTGGCGGACGTGGCCGTTCAGCTTGACCCGCGCCGGGTCGCCGCGATCCTCGCCAAGATCCCGCCGGACACCGTCGGCGCGATCACGAAGATCCTGATCGAGCGCGAGGAGTGGGTCGCCATGGGCCAGTTCTACGCGTTCTTGCCGGATGCCTCGATCGCGGCCGCACTGGCCGTGGCCACGCCGATCTCACTGCTGCGGATCGCGCTGGTGCTCGATGACAAGTCGCGGCTCTCCCACGTGCTGAAGCTCGCCGGGGTGGACAAGGTCGAGCAGGTCCGCAAGGCCGCTGAGGCCAACGGCCTAGCCGAGCAGGCGGCCGGTCTGAGCGACTGGCTCAGCCCTGAGCAGCGCACCATCTTGGGCCTCTGAAAAGCGATAAGGTCCCTGTAAGGTTCGTCACCTTATATTGGTGGCGTGACCGCGACCGTGGACGCTGACGCCGATTACAGTCTTGCCGCCGATTTGCGGCTCGTGTTGGGCCGGTTGGTGCGCATGTTGCGCTCCGAGCACCGGCTGGGCCTGACCCAGGCCGCTGTGCTGGGACGCCTCGACCGCGACGGTGATCAGGGGACCGGGGAGCTGGCCCGGTTTGAGAGCGTCCGCCCCCAATCTATGTCTCAGACCGTCGTCGAGCTGGAGACCGCGGGCCTGGTCACACGCAAGCGCGACCAGCGCGACGGGCGTCGGATTCTCGTGTCGTTGACCGATGCCGGCCGCTCGGCGATCGAGCTGGACCGCGGTGTCCGCGACGGACGGCTTGCCGCGGCGATCCAAACCAAGTTGAGTGACGCGGACAGAGCGGTGCTGCGTGAGGCGGTAGCGGTACTGTCCCGCTTGTGCGAAGACTGAGCGACCGCGGTTGCTCCCATGGATAGGACGTCTCCGCCGAGTCACGGCTGACCGAACATGCAACTGACCAGAGTCCGCTACCTCACGCTCGGGGTCATCTCCTTTGTGCTGATCACGGCGGTGCTGGCCAACGCGTCCGAGCCGGCACGCCCGCGTGGGCACGCGCGGGTGGCCAAGGCCAAGGCTAGGGCCAGGGCCAGGGTCCACCATCGGTCCAAGCCGGACACGACGGTGACCGTCGGTCAGCCGACAGCCGCGCCCCCGATCCCCGCCAGCTTCACCGGGGTCTCCATGGAGTACTCCTCGATCGCGCGCGTCGCCGGTTCGCCGAAGGCGCCGAACGGCGTGTTCGTCGCGCTGCTCAGAGCGCTGGCCCCGCACCAGCAGCCGGTCCTGCGGATCGGCGGCAACTCGACTGATGGCACCTGGGCTCCGGTCAGGCGCCGGTTCATCCGCGGCCTGAACTTCGCGATCACGCCGGCCTGGCTGGCGGACGTGCGCGGGCTGGTCGACCGGCTCCACCCCCAGCTCACGGTCGGGATCAACCTGGCCGCAGACAGCGTGCCGCTGGCCCACGCCGAGGCCCGCGCGCTCTACCACACGCTGGGAGCCCGTCGGATCAACTACTTCGAGCTCGGGAACGAGCCGGAGCTGTATGGCTGGCGGGCCTGGTACCGGATCCGCGGCGCGAAGGTCCGCGCGCGTCCGGCCGGCTTTGACTTCCAGCAGTACATGGACGACTACAACCGCACGCTGCGGCGGATGCCGAAGCTGCCGCTGGCGGGGCCGGCGGCCGACATCACAAGCCCCTGGAACCCGGATCTGGCGACGATGCTGAACCACGAGCCGCGCCTGCGCCAGGTCACCTATCACGCCTACCCGACCAACTGTTATGACACGTCCGGACCGCGTCAGCCGAGCATCGCCAACCTGCTGGCACAAAGCGCCTCACGCGGCCTGGCGGCCAAGATCAAGCCGGTTGCCGACCTCGCCCGTGGGTACGGGCGCACGCTGCGGATCGACGAGCTGAACTCCGTCGCCTGCGGCGGGCGGCCGGGGATCTCAGACACCTACGCCAGCGCGCTGTGGAGCGTCGACACGCTGTTCGCGCTGGCCCGGGTCGGCGTCTCAGGCGTTGACATCCACACCTTTGACCACGCGTACTACAAGCTGTTCGGCTTCCGCCATGACCGCAAATGGCTGGCCCACGTGTTCCCGCTCTACTACGGACTTTTGACCTTCGAGCGCGGCGCGCCCGCCGGGTCGCGGATGCTCGCGACCCGGGAGTCGGGCAGGCGGCGCGTGCGCAGCTGGGCCACGCGGCTGGGCAACACCACGCGGGTGACGCTGATCAACGACTCCGGGCGTCGTGTCAGCACCGCGCTGCGGGTG
>JAFMRN010000241.1 GCA_017354065.1 Solirubrobacterales bacterium | reverse complement strand
GGCTGCGGGGGTCTGGGCCTGGCCGCCGGTTGCGCCGGTCGCGCCCGAGCTTGCGCCGGTCGCGCCGCTCGTGCCGGAACTGGAACTGGTTCCGGCTGAGCTGCTTCCTGCCGAGCTGATGCCTGAACTGCTGCTGCCGCTGGAGCTCGCCCCGCTGCTCTGAGCTCCGCTTGCGGTGCTGCTGTCCGCGCTACCGCCGCTCACGCCGGTGCTGGCGTAGCCGCCCGACGCGCTGGAGGACGGGGTGATCTCCGGCACGGTGGTGGTCCCGGTCTCGGCGCCGGAGGAGGAGCCCTTGGTGCCCTCCTGCTGGAGGATGTTCAGCGCCGACTCCACATAGTTGCGCCAGATCAGGGCCGGGTAGGTGCCGCCCTCAACCGGCTTGCCGCCGTAGTTGTGGGCCATCTGCTTGGCGTTCTTGTCATAGCCGACCCAGACGCAGGTCGTGAGCTTGCTGGTGAAGCCACAGAACCAGGCGTCAACGTAGTTGGAGGTCGTTCCCGTCTTGCCGACCACGTCGACGCCGGGGATCGCCGCGTTGGTGGCGGTGCCGCCCGGCTGGACCACGCCTTCGAGCATCTGGTGGATCGTCGCGACCACCGGTGCCGCCACGATCCGCTTGTAGGTCGGCTTGTTGGAGATGTTGGTCTGGTCGCACAGGCGGCAGTGCTGGATCGACTGGATCCCGATGGGCCCCTCGTCGCTGTCCCCGAGGATCGGGTTGTAGACCTTGTCGCCGCCGGTCGCGAGCGTCTCATAGGCGTGCGTCAGATCGAGCGGAGAGATCCCGTGGGACAGACCGCCGATCAACATCGCGGGGTTGGTCGAGATCGGCGTGCGGACGCCCATCGCCTTGGCCTCATTGGCGATCTTGTTGATGCCGACCTTCAGGCCGAGCTGCGTGAAGACGCTGTTGTCGGATTTCGCCGTCGCCTCGGACAGGGTCTCGGGCCCGAGGTACTCGCTCTCCACGTTGTGGACGTGGAACACGTCGTTCTTGCCGCCGTTCGAGAACTTGATGTTCAGCGGCTTGGAGTCGAAGGTGGAGCTGGGGCCGAACTTGCCGCTCGACAGGGCCTTCGCGAGCGTGAAGACCTTGAACGCCGACCCGGGCTGGCGGTAACCGAACGTCGCCAGGTTGAAGGGGTCCTTGGCGTAGGGGTGGTTGCCCGAGACCATCGCCTGGACCTGGCCGGTCTTGTTGTCGATCGACACCAGTGAGGCTGTCGGACCGCCCATAGAGATCGAGTCCACGGCCTTCTGGGCGGCCTGCTGGAGCTTCAGATCGAGTGACAGCTTGATCTTCAGCCCGCCGTAGTACGCCTCGTACTGTGCGTTGCGCGGCGACACGCCCTCGCGTTCCAGTGACTTGACGATCTGCGGGCGCACCCAGGAGGTGAAGTACGGCGCCGCGGCCGGCTCGGCGGGCTGTTCGATCTGCTTTTTGGTCGGCAACGGGGTGGCGTTGGCCTGATCGAACTGCGCCCGGGTCAGATAGTGCTGCGCGAGCATGTCCTGGAGCACCTGGTCGCGACGGTGCTTCGCGGCCACGGGGTGGAGGATCGGGTCAAACGCGTAGGGGTTCGCGACCATGCCGGCCAACAGCGCGGACTCGGCCGGTGTCAGCACGTCGGCGCATTCCGGACGCTTCGGGGTCTGGGCGTCCGGATCGCCACAGGCGGTGGGCGGTTCCTGGGCGGGAGCCGCGGGGTTGTAGCCGTGGTTCCAGCCGAAGTACGTGCGCGCGGCCGACTCGACTCCGTAGGCCCCGTTGCCGAAGTAGATCGCGTTGAGGTACTCATCCATGATCTTGGTGCGTGGCCAGCGGTGCACCAGCTGGAAGGCCAGGGCCGCCTCGCGCAGCTTCTCCATGACCGTTCGGTTGTTCTCCTGAGAGAGCACGTTTTTGACGAACTCCTCGGCGATCGTCGAGCCGCCCTGACGCGAGCCGCCGCTGAAGTCGGCCAGCCCCGCACGCAGCAAGCCGCGCAGGTCAACCCCGGGGTCATGCCAGAAGCGTTTGTCCTCAACCGAGATGATCGCGTGGACCATGTTCTGGGAGATCTGTTTGTAGGAGTCGATGCGCCGGGCGTTGGGCGGCGCCAGGACGCCGATCGGCTGGCCCTGTGAGTCATACAGGTAGGAGTCGACTGAGGCCTTGAACTCCTGGCGGTTCTCAAGCTGGGGCAGGTCTGAGGCGACCGCCGTGAGCATCCCGAACACGCTGGCGATCCCCGCGATGGCCAGGAACCCGATCACGATCAGCGAGACACGCGCCTTGCGCAGCCGTGGCTTGCTGCGGTAGCGGTGGGGGAGGGGCAGGTGCAGGACTCGTCCGCGACCGCCGTCGCCGTCGCCATCGCCGCCGCCGCGCCCGCCGCCGTTGGGGCCACCGCCGTTCGAGCCGCCGCCGTTGGAGCCACCGCCACTTGCGCGGGGACGCCTGGTCGCGGAACCGCGCCCGTTTGAGGGGCCACCCGAACGTTTTGATGGCGCTGCTCTGCCGTTGCTCAGCGTGTCTTCATCGACTCTCATAGAACCGGCACTGCCGCCCGTTGTGACTGATGCATTGGCGTCCAGCTTGCAGACGACCTGAGGAAGGAGACGAGCCTTCCCGACTGTGGCGGCAACCGGCCAACGCAGTCTAGATGGTCAGGGTCGGTGTGCGCGCACGCAGATCAGCGATCCTGGGCACGTTCCTCCCGCGGAGATCCGGAGCGCTGACTGCGCATCCTGCCGCTTAGTATTGCGGTGGTGACGGCGACCTCAGACGACCCCGCCACCACCGCCGCGTGGCTCACGCGCAACGCGGTAGAGGCGCTGCCCGGCGGTGGCCTGGAAGCGAAGCTGGCGCGCGGCCGGCCGCTGCGGGTCAAGCTCGGGGTAGATCCGACCGCGCCTGACCTCACGCTCGGGCACACGGTCGTGCTCCAGAAGCTGCGCGAGTTCCAGGACCTGGGCCACACCGTGGTGCTGATCATCGGCGATGGCACCACGCGCGTGGGTGATCCCAGCGGGCGCTCCAGCACGCGTCCGATGCTGAGCGAGGCGGAGATCGAGACCAACGCGCGCACTTACCAGGAGCAGGCGTTCAAGATCCTCGATCCGGAGCGCGTGGAGGTGCGCCACAACGCCGACTGGCTGATGATGGAGATGCCGGACCTGTTCCGGCTGCTGAGCGCGACCACCGTCGCGCACATCATCGAGCGCGAGGACTTCGCCACGCGCTTGGCGGCCGGAACCCCCGTGTCGATGCTCGAGCTGCTCTACCCGCTGTTGCAGGCCTATGACTCGGTGGCCGTAAAGGCGGACGTTGAGTTGGGCGGAACCGACCAGACCTTCAACCTGCTGATGGGCCGTGACATCCAGCGCGCCTACGGACAGGACGGCCAGGTGATCCTGACCATGCCCCTGCTGGTCGGCACTGACGGGGAGAAGAAGATGTCCAAGTCGGTCGGTAACTACATCGGCGTCAGCGAGCCGGCCTCCGAGATCTATGGAAAGACTTTGTCGCTGCCGGACGCGGCGCTCGGCGCGTGGTACACGACCTTGCTCGATCGGGATCTGCCGGCGGCGCTCGGTCCGCGCGACGCCAAGCGCGCGCTCGCGCGGGAGCTGGCCGACCGGTTTGCCGGTCAGGGGGCCGGCGCGGCCGCCGAGGCCGAGTTCGATCGTGTTCACGTGCGCCATGAGGTCCCCGATCAGCTGCCGGAGCTGGACTGGCCGGCATCCGATGGCAGCGTCCACGTCCCGGCGCTGGTCGCGCGTGCCTTCTCGGTCTCAAGCTCGGAAGCCCGCCGGACCCTGGCCCAGGGCGGGATCAAGCTCGACGGGGACGCGCTCGGAGGCGAGACGCTCGACCTGCCGGCGACGGAGCTGGATGGGCGTGTGCTCCAGTTCGGCAAGCGCCGGTTCGTGCGGATCCGGATCAGCGGCTAGCCGCCAGCGCGCTCGGCGCAGTCC
>JAFMRN010000063.1 GCA_017354065.1 Solirubrobacterales bacterium | reverse complement strand
CACGCCCCGTGGCTCACTTCCAGCGCGCGACGACCAGCTCCTCGGTGTAGCCGGCGACCCCGACGGTCGTGGCGCCCCGGCTCAGCTTCAACTTGCCGAACGGAACGGTGCCGCTGGTGAGCTGGCCGTTGGCGCTGATCTGCGCCGGTTTTGAACCGGCCCCGCCGCGGAAGGCCATGTTCTGGGCATTGACCTCGGCGGTCCGGCCGCGCGAGACGACGTTGCCGGCGTTGGTCAGCGTCGTGTATCGCGCCGCGCTCGCGGCCGCCAGCTTCAGCTTGATGCGGCGTGCCGCCTGGTTCTTGTTGATCAGCAGTAGCCGCAGCTCATGCGCGCCGTTGGGCGCCGAGACCCGGGCCGCCCAGATCTTCACCGCACCGTTGTTGGCGCGGTTGCCCTTGCCGCCGACACGGTCGTAGGTCAGCGGAATGAAGTTTGAGACGCCGCCCTTGAGCGCGCCGCCGCTCGGGTTGCACCAGGAGCTCGAGGCGTCCATGGTGCAGACGAACATCAGCATCCCGTACAGCTCGGGCTCGGGTGTGAGCTTGCCGCTGTTGGCCGGATTGTTGACCTTGTTATCACCTCCCTGCCACTCCTCCGGGAGGGTGAAGGGAGCGTTGGCCGTGTTCCCGTTGCCCTGGTTTTTGCCCGCGGCAACGTCCGGCGTGTCACGCACGTGGATGTTGACCCCGACGGGCACGCCGCTGGGGAGATCGGCGCTCTTGCCGGTGCCGGGAACCGCCGTGTTCCGGTTCGGGCCGGGCTGGTTCAGGATCGAGAACAGCGCGTCGGTCATCCACAGCGCCGACGCGTATGAGTTGTCCACGTTCTTGATCCCGCCGCTGGACTGGGAGTTGAACTCGTCCTCGCGGTAGGGGGCGCCGGCCAGCTTGGTGGCGCAGCTGACCTTGGCGGCCGGGGTGTCGACCGAGCTCTCCTTCAGCAGCACGTTCGGCGAAGTCGACGGCGATGACGCCGCCGCGCCGTAGGTGTGACCGGTCGTCAACAGCCGCCCGGGGACCGCGCTCGCATCCGCGGCGACCGCCTTGACGAACGGGCCTGAACTCGCGCAGGTGTTTCCCTTGCCGAGCTTCACGGGGTTGGCGGCAGCCGGCCCGGCGAGCGCCGAGGGACCGGCGGTCAGCCCCGATCCGGTGGCCCAGGACTTGAAGTTCGCGCTGAGGCCGTTGGCCTTGATCCCTCCGGTCAGCTCCGGTTCGTTGCCGAGCTCCCAGCCGTAGAACGGGCTCGGCTTGCTCGCTGCCCAGTTGGGGTTCGCAGCGACGATCTGGGAGTCGAGCGCGGTGGACAGGTTCGGCTGCAGGCCGCGTCCGAGTGACTCGCGCGTGCTGATCCCGTTACCCGTGTTGGGGGCGCAGGCGGGCGGATGGCGGGTGCCCTTGTACTGGTCCAGGTAGTTGCCGTCCAGCAGCAGCGACACGTCGGGTTGCGCGGACAGCGCCACCAGCCCGTGCTCGAGCTGCTCGCCGAGCGCCAGGCCCGCCGGCGTCTTGGCGTTGATCACAGGTGAGTCGACGCCGGGTCCGTTGCCGTAGGGCTTGCCGTTGTCATAGATGCCGGAGCAGATCCCGAGGGTATTGCCCTGTTGGTAAATCCCGGCGGTCTGGGAGGAAGCGCCCCCGACCCGGACGACCGACGGGCCGTCATCGGTGATCTGCAGCTTCGAGAGCAGGTTGGAGAAGGTCTGATACGCGCTTCCGGTTTTGACCGGGATCTCCGGGTATTCCATGCCGATCCCGAACCAGTCCTCGGGTAGCTGGAAGCCGCTTGACCAGGTCAGCGGGATCGAGGTCTTGCCGTTGGTGACCACTGGTTTTGGCGGGCTGGGCGCCGCACCGGCGGTCGCGGGGAATAGAAAAATGGCTGCGGCGAGAGCAGGGCCACGCGCGGACTTCAGAAAGCGCAAGACGCCCTCCTGAACAGGTAGATACTCCCGGCCCCACGGCCAGCGTATCCAGCCGTCGTCTACGCTGTCAATCAGCCGCGACTTCGCCAACTGTGCGCAAGCTTCACTTTTGGGAGATTGAGCACAGATCCGCAACGCTCCATGCGCGCGCGGGTATATAGAGCTGAATTCGTGGTCGGGCGCCCACGCCCACCACCGAGCCCTTTCGCGCTGCTGAAGCGCGGACTCAACCACGCAGGAGGCAAGTAGCCCGTGAGCACCACCCAGGTGTCCGAAAAGGAAGCACGTGACGTCGCAGAGGCGGCTCGCGAGACAGAGTGGAAACTCCCCAGCTTCGGCAAGGAGCTGTACCTCGGGAACTTCAATCTGGACCTGATCCACCCCCAGCCGAAGCTCGACCAGGCAGCGGTTGACAAGGGTGAGGCGTTCCTCAAGACGCTGAACGAGTTCCTCGTCAACGAGGTAGACCCGCTCCAGATCGAGCGCGACGCCAAGATCCCGGAGAACGTGATCGAGGGCCTGAAGCGCATCGGCGCGCTCGGCATGAAGGTCCCCGAGGAGTACGGCGGACTCGGCCTGAGCCAGGTCTACTACAACAAGGCGCTGGCGACCGCCGGTGTCTGGCACGCCGCGATCTCAACCCTGCTCTCAGCGCACCAGTCGATCGGCCTGGCCGAGCCGCTGCGCCTGGCCGGCTCCGAGGAGCAGAAGCGAGAGTGGCTGCCGAAGGTCGCCAAGGACCACATCTCAGCCTTCCTGCTGACCGAGCCGGACGTCGGTTCTGACCCGGCCCGCCTCGCCACCACGGCGACCCCGGTCGAGGGCGGCTACAAGCTGAACGGCAAGAAGCTGTGGGCGACCAACGGCGCGATTGCCGACGTCGTGATCGTCATGGCCAAGGTGCCCAAGGGCATCGAGGGCCACCGCGGCGGTATCTCGGCCTTCATCCTGCCCTACCAGACCGAGGGCGTCACGGTCCTGCACCGCAACGCGTTCATGGGCCTGCGCGGGATCGAGAACTCGGTCACCGAGCTGAAGGACGTGTTCGTGCCGGACTCGGCACTTGTCGGCAAGGAGGGCGCTGGCCTGAAGATCGCCCTGGCGACGCTGAACAGCGGCCGTCTGGCGCTGCCGGCCATCAGCCTCGGCGCCTCCAAGTGGGCCGTCAAGATCGCCCGCGAGTGGGGCAACGAGCGCACCCAGTGGGGGCGCCCGGTCGGCAAGCACGATGCGGTCGCGCAGAAGATCGCCTTCATCGCCGGTTCGGCCTTTGGTCTGGAAGCGCTGCTGGACGTCACCAGCCGCCTGGCCGACAACAAGTCGAACGACATCCGGATTGAGGCGGCGATCGCGAAGCTGTACGGCTCGGAGCTGGGCTGGCAAGTGATTGACGAGCTCGTCCAGGTCCGCGGTGGCCGTGCGTATGAGACCGCCGAATCACTGAAGGCCCGTGGCGAGCGGCCGATCCCCGTTGAGCAGGCGCTGCGTGACTCACGCATCACCCGCATCTTTGAGGGCTCGACCGAGATCATGCACCTGCAGATCGCGCGTGAGGCCGTCGACCAGCACCTGTCGGTTGCCGGTGACATCCTCGACCCCGAGACCGCCTTTGGCGACAAGGCCAAGGCCGGTAAGGCCGCGGCCGAGTTCTACAGCAAGTGGCTGCCCAGCCTGGCGCTCGGTGAGGGCCACAAGCCCAACTCCTTCAGCGAGTTCGGCAAGCTCGGCAAGCACCTGCGCTACGTCGAGCGCTCAAGCCGCCGTCTGGCCCGCCAGACGTTCTATGGCATGAGCCGCTACCAGGCCGGCCTGGAGTTCCGTCAGGCCTACCTCGGCCGGATCGTCGACATCGGCGCCGAGCTGTTCGCGATCTCCTCCGCGGTCGTTTACGCCGAGACGATCGGCAAGGAGCACCCGGAGCGCAAGCAGGAGGCCCAGGAGCTGGCCGAGCTGTTCATCCAGCAGGCCCGCCACCGCGCCGACACGCTGTTCCGCGAGCTGTGGGACAACGTCGACGACTCCAACAAGGACGGCGCCAAGGGCGTCCTCTCCGGCAAGTACCAGTGGCTCGAGGAGGGCATCCTCGACCCGTCCGGTGAGGGCCCCCAACTCGGAGCCGAGGCCGCCGGCGCCTAAGGACACAGCAGATGGGCGCGTCTGACTACTTCAACCAGGTTGGGGTGGCCTACGACGCGCACCGTCCGGGATATCCGGACGAACTGATCGACCACGCGATTGGGGTCGCCGAGCTCAAAGCCGGCGACCCCGTGGTTGAGATCGGCCCGGGAACCGGTCAGCTGACCGCGATGCTGGCCGCGCGCGGGCTCAAGGTGACAGCCGTGGAACCGGGCGCGGAGCTGATCGCCCTGGCCCGCCAGAAGGTGGACGCCGAGTTCATCCATGCGCGCTTGGAGGACGCGGAGCTTCCGGCCGGCCATTTCAAGGCCGCGTTCGCCGCCTCAGCGATCAACCACCCGGATCCCGATGTCAGCTGGCAGCTTTTGCACCGGGCGCTGGCGCCGGGCGGCACGCTGGCGCTGATCTCCTACTATGGGCTTGCCGCTGACGATGACCAGCCCGCCCAGCTTGCCGCCTGGGCGGAGGTGGCACATGAGCTGGCGGCCAGGTTCCCCCAGCTCCGTGACCTCGACACGCTCAGCGCCGGGATCCGCGAGCGCAGCGCCAACGTGTCCGAGGCCTGGGCCTGGTTCGGCCGCTATGACGTGGCCCGTGACTACGCCGCGCAGCTGTTTGACGACGTTCAGCTGGCGACGGTCACGCTGACGATGGAGCGGACCGCCGAGCAGACCAGCGGTTTCATGTCGACCAACCCCAGCTGGGGCCAGCTGACCTCCGGGCAACAACGCGAGCTGACCTCACGAATTCAGGATCTGGCCGCCAGCTTGGGCCGGCCGCTGCGCTCCAGCACGGTCGCGGTGCTCGTCACCGCCAAAGCTAGGCGCTGAGCTCGTAGCGGTGCTCCGGCCGGCCCGTCTGGCCGTAGCGGAGGCTGAGCCGCACCTCGCCGACCTCCAGCAGCGAGGACAGATACCTGTGCGCGGTGGTCCGGCTGACGCCCGCGGCGTCGGCGACCTGCACCGTTGACAGCGGTCCGTCAGCCTTGCGCAACCCCTCCAGGACCAGGTCCGCGGTCTCACGCGAACAGCCCTTCGGCAGCGTGCGTGACTGCAGGCTCGGCCGGCGCAGCGCGTCGAACATCCAGTCGACCTCGCTCTGGTCGGTGCTGCGCCCCTCAGCCCGGTGCGCGTGGACCTGTGCGTAGAGGCGCAGCCGCTCAGTCAAAGTCTCGTAGCTGAAGGGCTTGATCAGATAGTGCAGGGCGCCGCGCTGCATCGCGGTCCGCACGCTGTCCATGTCGTTCGCGGCTGACAGCACGATCACGTCCGCGGGCTCGGGCACGGCGCCCAGGTGGCGCAGCAGCTCAAGTCCGTGCAGGTCCGGCAGATACAGGTCCAACAGGATCAGGTCCGGGTTGTGCGCGCGGGTGCTCTCGAGTGCGGCCGCCGCGGTGTGTGCGACCGCCGCCACCCGGAAGCTCGCCAGCGAATCAATCAGCTCGGCGTGCACTCCGGCGACACGGAAGTCATCATCGACTATCAGCGTGCTGATGGTCATGTGCTGACCTCCTGGATCAGCGCGTTCGGCAGGACAACCTCAAAGGTTGCCTGATCCAGTACCGCGATGGTGCCACCCAGCTCCTCCACGTGGCGGCGTACCAACGACAGGCCGATCCCGCGCGACAACCCGTCAGCGGCCTGTTTGGTGCTGTAGCCGAGCTCAAAAATCCGCTCGCGGTCGGCGACGGGTATGCCCGGTCCCGAGTCCTTGACGGTTATGGCCAGGGTGCTTTGGCCCGTCGCGAGCCGGACCGCTACCCAGGGCCGGTCCCCCTGCTCACCGGTGCCGGTGACGGCGTCAAGCGCGTTGTCAATCAGGTTGCCGAGGATCGACAGCACCGCCTCAGCCGCCGGGATCTGCTCGGGCAGCGATGACTCCGGGTCGACGCGCAGGTCGACACCGCGCTCGCCGGCCACCGCCGACTTGGCGCTCAACAGCGCCTGAACCAGCGGGTTGCGGAGCTCGGGTGTTCCGGTCTGGCCCATGTTCTGATCCGCGCGCTGGAGCTCGCCGACGTAGTCCAGCGCCTGGTCGGGGTGGTTCAGGTGCAGCAGCCCGCCGATCGTCTGGAGCCGGTTGGCGAACTCATGCTTTTGGGCTCGCAGCGCGTCGGCCACCGTCATCACGCCACTCAGTTTGCGGGACAGCCGCTCAAGCTCGGTCCGGTCGCGGACCGTGATCACGGTCCCGATCTCCCGCGCGTCGAGGCGCACCGGGCGCCGGTTCGCCACCAGCACCCGGTCATCCAGGACCAGGACGGCGTCCTCCTGTTCGGTGTCCTCACCGATCAATGGGACCAGGCGTTGGTCCTCAAGCTCGTCCACTGAGCGGTTCACGACCGCCTGGCTGAGACCGAGCAGCCGTTCCGCCGAACGGTTCACGACCCTGATGCGGCGTTGCTTGTCGACGGCCACCACCGCCTCCCGGATGCCCCACAGCACCGCTTCACGTTCGGAGAACAGGTCGCGAATCTCCCGCAGCTCGAGGCCGAAGGTCTGTCGCTTCAGCCATCTTGCGAACAGCAGCGACCCGATCAGCGCCAGGGCCAGCAGCGCCAGCGCGTATAGGAGCAGTGAGGGGATCTGATGGGAGAACGCGCGCTGGATCTTCGTCGCGAGCGTGCCGACCGAGACCTCGCCGACGATTCTGTTGCCAACCCGCAGTGGGACCTTGGCCCGCGCGGAGCGCCCGAGCGTTCCGGTTTCGATCGCCAGCACCGTCTTACCGTGCAGCGCGGGCTCCGGGGAGGTGCTGACCAGCTTGCCGATCAGCTTCGGGTTCGGGTGTGACAGGCGGATGCCGCGCCGGTTGGTGATCACCACGAAGGAGCTGCCGGTCGCGTGCTGGATTGCCATCGCCCGTGCCTGAACCACCCCGGAGCGGTTGTCGGCGGCTACCGCACGGGTCAGTGCAGGCATCGCCTGGATGCTGTGTGCAACCGCCAGCGCCCTGCTTTCGGCCTCCTGGTCGACCCGGTCCTGGGCGGTGTGGATCGCCAGCCACAGCCCGAGCGCGCAGGTCAGCCCCAGGATCAGGACCTGGAAGGCCAGGATCTGGCTGGAGAGCCGGCGGCGGCGCATCGTGCTCCTGGTCGTGGAATCAATGAACACAAGTTGTAACTATCGCCCAAAGTCTTGATCGCCAGTCCGACGCGCAGGAGCCTACCCGCGTGCCGTGACGGTGGTGATGGGTCCCCCGCTCATCACCACCGGATCGGCCTCAGCGCATGAGGAGAGAGAGGTCTTGATGTCGACTCAGGTGTCCGAGTTCCGTTCCCGCGGTGCGGAACCAGCTGCCGGATCCCGCACGCAACGTGTCAGCACCGGAGCGCGGCTGGACCGCCTTCCCTTCAGCAGTTTCCACCGGAACTTCCTGTTGATGGTCACGGCCGGCGAGTTCGTCGAGACCCTGATGCTGCTGGGTAACGGTGTGGTGCTGACGCTGGTCGGGAAGGTCATGCACTTCTCAGCCTTTGTGAGCACCTGGTCGATCCCGGTCGCGTTCTTCCTCGGGGAGTTCCTGGGCAGCATCCTGTCCGGCCTGATCGGCGACCGCCTGGGACGCAAGAAGGTCTTCACCTACGACCTGCTGTTGTTCGGCGTCGGGATGCTGGCGGCGGGGTTCATGAACAGTGCGGCGCTGATAGCGATCTTCGTGGCTTTGGCGGGGGTTGGCGTGGGCGGCGAGTTCCCGATCGTTGACACCTATACCGCTGAGATGGTGCCCCGGCGGGTTCGCGGCCAGAGCATGGCGCGGGTGTACACGATCGCGGTGCTCGCGGCCCCGGTCATCGCGGCGCTTGCCTACTGGGTGTCGCACCCGAGCGCCGGTCCCAACTCGTGGCGCACGCTGTTCTGGATCATGGGTGTCTGCGGGCTGATCGTCTGGGTGATCCGCTTCCGCGTTCCCGAGTCGCCCCGCTGGCAGGAGCTACACGGCCAGGAGCAGGCGGCCGACGCGCAGCTGGATGCGATTGAGGCGCGCGTCCAGCGTGAGCTGGGTCTTGACGCGCTCCCGCCCGTGAAGGACGAGATCGCCGCGGCGTCTTCTAAGGACGGCGGCCACCGCTACAGCGACATCTTCGCTTCCGACATGCGCAGCCGCACGCTGATGATGCTCGTGTTCCAGTTCTTCCAGTCCGGGCTGTTCTACGGGTTCACGACGCTGGCGCCGACGATCCTCGAGCACAAGGGCATCACGCTGGTCAAGAGCCTCGAGTTCTCGATGATCATCTACGCCGGTTACTTCGTCGGCAGCATCGTCAGCATGTTCACGATCGACCGTGTGGAGCGCAAATGGGGGCTGATCGTGACAGCGGTGCTCGCCGGCATCTTCGGCACCCTGTTCGGGCTGATCGCGAGTGAAACGGCCGCGGTGATCTTCGGTTTCATCACCACGTTCTTCCTGTGGCAGTTCTCGAACTTCCAGCACACCTACCAGGCCGAGATCTTCCCGACCCGCGTGCGCACCACTGCGGCCGGCACCACCTACAGCGTCAGCCGGATCTCGACCACCATCTTCGTGTTGCTGATCACCAACGTGTTTCTGCCCTGGGGGATCGGTGCCACCTTCGCGCTGATCTGGCTGTTGATCGCGGTTGTCGTGTTTGACATCGGCCTGTTCGGGCCGAAGACCTCCGGGCTGAGCGTTGATGAGATAGCTGGGTAGCGGTCAGGAGCTGACCCATTCCCGGGTTACTGTGCGGTGCATGGGTACTGGCTACGTTCATGGCTACGCCGACGAGGAACAACAGCGCCTGATAGATCAGGCCGCGCACTGGCGCGATGACCTGATCCTTGACGGCACGATGCTGGAGCCCGGTACCCGTCTGCTGGAGATCGG
The DNA here is from genome assembly GCA_017354065.1 of Solirubrobacterales bacterium. Lineage (GTDB taxonomy): Bacteria > Actinomycetota > Thermoleophilia > Solirubrobacterales > Solirubrobacteraceae > Palsa-465. The sequence goes on along the minus strand of JAFMRN010000063.1, from coordinate 933 downwards.
CTGTGGCGTGGGGGCGGTGCTCGCAGAGCTGGGCCGCGCCTTCCCCGGTGTCCAGCTCCACGGCGTTGACATCGAGCCGCGTCGGATTGAGACGGCCCGCGTCCGGCTCGGCCCGGCCGCCGAGCTCCGGGTTGCCGACGCCTCCGATTTGTCTTATCCGGACGCGTCTTTTGACCACGTTTGGATGATGTGGTTCATCGAGCATCTCGGTGATCCGCTGCCGGCGCTGCGGGAGGCGCGCCGTGTACTCAAGCCCGGTGGTGAGTTGACGGCGATCGAGACGGACTACAACACCGTTTGGACCGAACCGGCGGACCCAGCGATTACGTTCCTGTTCAGCGGCCTGGCCGACGCGATGGAGCGCTCCGGTCACAGTGATGCCGGTACCCGGCTGTCTCGGTGGTTGATCGACGCGGGCTTCCACGGGGTCGATCCGGGGGAGCGCCAGCTGCACTTCACGGGTGCCGAGCTGCGCCGCCAGATCGACTACGCGGCCGATGTGACGGCCTCCACGATCCCGGCGCTGAAGGTCCTCAACCCATCGTCGGCCGGCCAGCTGGACCTGGGTCTCGCGCGGGTCCGTGCACTGCCCGATGTGCCCGCCGCGGCGTTCGGCTGGACCGTTTACAAGGCGCGTGCGGTGCGCTAGGACGCGGCGTCAGGCACCGTGAGCACCACGGCGGAGTCGGCGTAGCTCAGGTTCTTGCGCTGTAGCTTGAAGGTGAGCGTGCCGAGGAGCTGCGCGATCCGCGTCAGGAACCCGTACTTGGCCACGATCTTCGCGTGAACCTCGTCTCGCTCGGGACCTTGGACCACTCGCGCGGTGCCCTCATAGACCGGGCCGTGGGTCTTCTTGCCGGTTGCGTTACAGCCCTGCACCGTGACCCTTGAGGTGTGCGCCAGACGCTTTGTCTTGCCCGTGCCGCCGGAGGT
>JAFMRN010000062.1 GCA_017354065.1 Solirubrobacterales bacterium | reverse complement strand
CCACGCGCCGCTAGAAAACAACACGCGAGCTCAGCCTGGCACTGAGTGCAAATGAGCGCCTCATTTGCGAGACACCTAGCGATAGATCGTCGGGTCCCCAAGCATCTGGTTGACGGTCACGAACTGGTAGCCCTTCTTGTGCAGCTGGGCCACCTCCTGGGGCAGCGCCGCGAGCGTCTGGTACCGCGGCCCGCCGCCGAAGTGCTGGATGATGATCGACCCGTTGCGCGAGTCGTTCACGGCCGTATTCACGATCGACGGGGTTCCCGGGGTCGACCAGTCACGCGTGTCCACGTTCCACTGGATCGTCGTGAAGTTCAGCGAGCGTGCGGTGTTCTCCAGAGATCTGTCGACCGCGCCGTAGGGGGCGCGGAACAGGCACGGGGTGAAGCCGCCGGTCTTCTGCTTGATCGCGTTGGCAGTGGACTCGAGCTGGCTCGTCTGCTGTGCCGCTGACAGCTTGGTCATGTCGGGGTGCGTCCAGGTGTGGTCCCCGATCATGTCGCCGTCGGCCAGCATCGCGCGCTCAATCGCGCCGCTGCGGTCGTAGGTGTTGAGCTGGTCGCCGATCTCAAAGAACGTTCCCGGCACATGCAGCTTCGCCAGCTCGTTCACGAAGTCCATGGACGGCGGCGCGCCCCACGGGCCATCATCGAAGGTCAGGGCCACCTCGCGCTTATTGGTCGGGCCGTTGGTGACGAACGGTGCCCCGGTCGCCTTGCAGCCGACCGGAACCGGCACGTGCATCGCCGTCGTGGTGAACGCCGTTGTCTGCTGGCAGTTCTGAGCGGGCTGGCTCGCCTCACACTTGGCGATCGGCACCTCTGCGCTGATGACCTGGGAGCGGACCGGCTTGGCGTAGCTGATCCCCGCCTGGTTGGGCGGGAACGCGGCTTTGACCTGATCGGGCCCGAGCCGGGTGACGGTCGCGGTGATCGGCTTCAGCGGCCCGTTCCAGCTGCTGGAATAGAACAGCCGCGCGGCGCTCTTCCCGGGCTCCGGTCCACCGAGGCAGACCTGCCCGCCCTGCCCCTTGCCGGTTTGCTTAAGCCAGCGCTCGCAGATCCGCCGGCCCTGTGCCTGGAGCTTCGCAGGCTGGAGACCACCGGCCGTTGAAACCGTCCAGGTCACGTGCTGGATGTGCTGGACCAGCGATGTCTGGGTCACCTTCTCCAAACCCTTGGGTGCCGGCTGGCTCGGTGGCGGTGAGAACGGCGGGTGCGGCGGCGTCGGCGTGGTCATCGTGCGCGTCGGCGCGGCGGTCGCCGCGGAGGCGACAACCGGCAGGCCGAGCGCCAACAACGCAACCACCACACACAGCGAAATCCGGCGCAGCCGTTTGGAATCAGAAAGCATCGTGCCAGCCCCTTGCAAAGTCGTTTGAGCGGTCCCGGCCTCTAAGAAAACCGGCAGACTAGCTCGCCGGTTTCCCGAATGCGGCATCAAAGCGTTCACAATTAGGGCATGGCCGAGGAAGCGCTGCCACGCGGACTCACTGCACCGATTACTCGGATTTCGAGTGTTATCCAGACCCACCCGCTGACCCTGGACGTGCTGATGGGCATCGTGATCGCGGCCGCGAGCTTCGGCGCGTTGCTGATTCAGCACCGGCTCGGCTGGCTCAGCGGCACCCTGGCGGTGGCCTTCTGCCTGCCGCTCCCGCTGCGCCACCGTAACGCGATAGCCGGTTTGGCCGTAGTGATGGGAATCGCGCTGGTGCAGTGGCTGACGAGCGTGCCCCAGCTCGGCGACTCCGCGGTACTGGTGTTCCTGTACTGCATTGCCCAGCAGGCCGCCCCGAGCAAGCTGCTGATCGGCGCTCTGCTGGTGGAAGCCGGGTCGCTGATGTCCGCGGTCAAGTGGACGCCCGGCGACTCCTTGAAGGTCTGGGTCGGGCTGACCGGGCTGACCGTCGCGGCCAGCGTGTCGGGCATCGTCGTGCGCCAGCGGCGCGAGCTGCTGGCGTCACTGCGTGAGCGCGCCGCCCGGCTGGAGTTTGAGCGCGATCAGGAGGGCCGCCTCGCGGCGGCCGCGGAACGCGCCCGCATCGCGCGTGAGATGCATGACATCGTCTCGCACAACCTGACCGTGATGATCGCCCTGGCTGACGGTGCCACCTTCGCGATGGAGGCCTCCCCGGAGCAGGCGCTGCCCGCCTTGGAGCGGGTGTCCGCGACCGGCCGCCAGGCGCTGGTGGAGATGCGCCGACTGCTGGGTGTGCTGCGTGAGGAGCCGGCCGCCGAACCGCTTGAGCCTCAACCGTCCCTGGCACGGCTGGAGGAGCTGATCAAACAGGTGGAGGCCGCGGGCATCCCGGTCACGGTCCAGGTCGAGGGCAACCCGCGTGCCCTGTCCGACGGCGTGCAGCTGGCCCTGTTCCGCGTAGCCCAGGAGGCGCTGACCAACACGCTGAAGCACGCGGACAACCCGAGTCACGCCACGCTTGACCTCCGCTGCAGTGAAGACGGACACGTCGAGCTGAACGTCCAGGATGACGGACGCGTCCCGGTCGGGGTGACCGGCTCGGCCGCCAACGGGCAGGGCAACGGCAGCACGCACGGCGGCCGCGGCCTGCCGGGTATGCGTGAACGAGCCGCCGCCTATGACGGCAGCCTGGAGGCGGGCCCGCTGCCCGACGGCGGCTGGCGCGTCCACCTCGAATTACAGGCTTGAGATGAGTCCTCCCACAACCGCGCGGACCGGCATCTGGTCTCCCACGCGGCCGCGGAACTGCTGATCTAGTAGTCGTCCAGATCCGGCGGCTCGTTGCTGTCCAGATCCAGCCCTCGGTGCATCAGATCGGCGATCTCCAACAGCCGTCGCGACAGCAGCCGAACCTTGCCCCAGTTACGGCGCGGCCGCCTCAGCTCGTCCACGATCAACTCGATCGCGGCCCCCGCACGGATCGTCGCCACCCGGTCTCGGAACTCATCCGAGTCTTCAACATCCTTGTCCATTCAGGGCCCTTCCCTGCTTTGAGCTTCTGCTTCCCCCAACCGGAACATTCGAACACCGCCCAGGAGGTGACGTTACATCCCAGTAGCAATTCTTATGTTAGCGCCGCCCATGCCGACCAGCGCGTGACCGTGATCACGATCAAGTCCCCGGACGGCGGGCGTTTCGCATACGCCGCATAGCGCCGGCACAGCGCTTCCACCCCGCTCGGCAGCGCCTCCGCGGCGACTACCTCCGCGTGTCCGTCGGCCCGGGCCCACCACAGCTGCGTCCAGTCGTCCTCATAGTGGTCGACAAGCACACAAACCGCCGGGTTGGCCCTGATGTTCGCCAGCCGCGCTAGCGCCACCGTCCGCTTTGGCTTGTGATCGACCGCGGTGACCAGCGTGTCGGTGTCTAGCAGCGCGAAGGTCACCGGCACCAGGTGCGGAGTGCCGTCCGGCCGGACGGTCGCCAACCGGGCGACCGGCGACTCCTGAAACCGCGCACGCGCCTGATCCGGACTCATAACCGGAGGGTAACTCCGATCCTGTAGCGTGCAGCACATGCGTGTGCCAATCACTCTTGATCTCCACATCTCCAACTTCACCTATCCCGACGTCGGCCCGGACAAGCTGTTCGACAAGATCGTCCAGATCGCCACCACCGCTGAGAACTCGGGCTTCAGCTCGGTCTCGGCCATGGACCATCTGCACCAGATTGCGCCCGTCGGCGCGCCCCAGAACTTCATGCTGGATGGATCGACCATCCTCGCCGGAATCGCGGCGCGCACACAGAAGCTGACACTCGGCCTGCTGGTCGGCTCGGTCACCTACCGCAACCCGGCGCATGCGGCCAAGATCACCACCACCGTCGACGTGATCTCGGGCGGCCGCGCCTGGCACGGGATCGGCGCGGGCTGGTTTGAGGAGGAACACAAGGCCTACGGATTTGACTTCCCCGGGCTCGGCCAGCGCCTGGCGATGGAGGAGGAGGCGATCCAGATCCACCGCAGCCTGTTCACCAAGGACCAGACCACGTTCCATGGCAAGTACTTCCAGGTAGAGAACGCCTACAACAACCCGAAGCCCGTGCGCGGAGACATCCCGATCCTGATCGGCGGCTCAGGCGAGCAGAAGACGCTCGGAATGGTCGCCAAGTACGGAGACGGCTGCAACCTGTTTGGTGACGCGGACAACGCCAAGCGGCTGCTCGGCGTGCTCGCCGGCCACTGCGAGAAGCTCGGTCGCAACTACGACGACATCCAGAAGACCGGGATGATGCAGATCGCGATTGCCGACACGCATGAGAAAGCGCAAGCGAAGCTGGAGATCCTGCGCCGGCGCGGGACCGCCGAGCAGGCGATCGCGAACACGGTTGTCGGCACGCCCGACACGATCGGCGAGGAAGCCCAGAAGCGCCGGGACGCCGGCCTGCAAGGGCTGACCGTCGGCGTACCCGACAACTACGACACGGAGACTGTCGAACAGGTCGGCAAGCTGCTCGCGCCGATCTTCAGCTAGGGGCCTTAAGTGGCCAAACCCCACGACCCGCAGGCCCCCTTGGCCACTTAGGGCCCTCCCAGGGCCTCAACTGCGCAACCCCCCGGCACCGACCAGGGGTTGGCCAGTTGGGGCCCTCAGGCCAGCGCCGGCTCCGGCTCTCGCTCGCGAACCGGACCCGCCGAGGCTTCACTCCCGGCGGTGGTCGATTTGTCGAGGGGCCCGCCTTCGCCGCCACTTGGCGGCTCCGGCACCCTCGTGACCGCCCCCGGGGTCGGCAACGACAACCGAGCGAGCTTCTTGAACACAGAGAACAGCTGCTTGTGCAGCGGACCCTTGTTGTAGGGAAGGCCGTAGCGCTCGCAGATCTCGCGCACGTCCTCAGAGATCGACGCGTAGCGCCGCGCCGGAATGTCCGGGAACAGGTGGTGTTCGATCTGGAAGGACAGGTTGCCCGACATGATGTGGAACAGCGGGCCGCCGGTGATGTTGGCCGAGCCGAGCATCTGGCGCAGGTACCACTCACCCCGCGTCTCCCCGGCCTGGTCCTCAGCGCTGAACTCCTCGACACCTTCCGGGAAGTGGCCACAGAAGATGATCGAGAAGGCCCAGATGTTGCGGACCACGTTGGCGGTGAAGTTGCCGGCGAAGGTGAACGGCGCGCCGGGCCCGGCCAGCAGCGGGAACAGGACGTAGTCCTTCAGCGCCTGGCTGCCGCCCTTCTTCCAGATCTGCTTGAGCATCCGCCGGTCGAGCTTCTTGTTGCCGGCCAGCACCTGGTCGGACTCCAGATCGTGCACGGCGACACCCCACTCAAAGGCGAGCATCAGCATCGTTGCCCAGATCAGGTTGCCCAGGTAGTAGGGGTTCCACTCCTGCTCCTCGGAGATGCGCAGGATCCCGTAGCCGATGTCACGATCCAGCCCGTGCACGTTGGTGTAGGTGTGGTGCACGTAGTTGTGGCTATGACGCCACTGGTCACCGGGACAGGCGGTGTCCCACTCAAACGATTGTGAGTTCAGCTCGGGGATCTGCGTCCAGTCGTACTGACCGTGCATCACGTTGTGCCCGATCTCCATGTTGTCGAGGATCTTGGAGACTGACAGTGCGGCGGTCCCGGCAAGCCACAGCGGCGGCAGCCAGCCGAACTCCAGCAGCGCGCGGCCGCCGAGCTCCAGGCCGCGCTGGGCCTTGATCAGCTTGCGGATGTACTCCAGGTCAGGCTCGCCAAGCTCGGCCACGACCCTGTCACGGATCGCGTCCAATTCAGCGCCGAGTGCCTCGATGTCCTCAGGTGTGAGATTTCCGTAGGTAATTGGCATGTGGTTCCTCAGGTTCAGAGTTGAAGTGCAACGTCACCGACAGGGACCGATATGCAGATCCGAATTTCTTCGTACTCTTCGGCGGAGACCTCGCCGGTGAGAACGTTTTTGACGGCGCCGGCCTGCTTCGTGCAGGTGCAGCCGTGACAGATGCCCATGCGACAGCCGTGCTCAGGCGACAGTCCGCTGGCCTCGGCCTGTTCCAACAGGGTGCCGGGAGCTATCTCCCGCGACACGTCCGAGCGCAAAAACCGGACGGTCCCGCTAGCGGCCTCATCCGAAACATCAAGCGTCGGCGGGGTAAACGTCTCGGCCACAGCGTCGGGATGTTCCAAACGGACCGCGTCGATCAGCTCGGGCGGACCGCAGACAAACACCTGGGCGTCACGTGACAGCGTCCCAGCAGAGAACCGCTCCCCGCCCTCACGCGTGGCCACATACCTAACACGGACGTTGGGATGCGCAGAGGCGATCGCCTCAACCGCCGGCTTATACAGCCAGTCGGCCGCCCGGCGCCCGTAGTGGATGAAGTCGATCTGCCCGGTGTAGCCCTCGGAGACCAGCGTGCGCAGCATCGCGATCACAGGCGTGACGCCGCTGCCACCGCTCACCAGGGCCACCCGGTCAGGCCGCTCAGCAGGCATCACGAATGACCCAGCCGCATCCGAAAGATGCAGCGTCATCCCGGGCCGGGCATGCGAGCGCAGATACGACCCGACGACCCCGCCCTCACGGACGGTAATCGTCAACTCGAGCAAACGAACGTCATACTCCGAGATCGTCGGTGAGTAGGTGCGCGTCCGGCGCACGCCGTCGATCTCCACACCGACCTTCACGAACTGCCCAGCGCGGAAGCCGGTGAAGGCACCGTTCGGGTCGATCGTCAAGGTGACGGTGCGCTCGGTCTGGTGCTCCACGGCCACGACCCGGGCCCGCGCGTCAAACACGGTCAGGGTCGGGCGGATCAGTTCCAGATAGCGGTCGATACCGTGAGGTCCGACCAAGGAGTCCACCAGGCGGGAGCCCAGCAGGCGACGATTTAGTGTACGAGCGTTCACTGTGTGTACGAGTGTTCACTATCTTCTGCCACGCTGTCAAGGGCTCAAACCCCGCCTGTGATCGAGCCCACACAAACCGTGTCCGACCGCCCGCATCGAACCCAGACAGAGCGCCGCCAAGCGACCCGGCAAGCGCTGGTGGAAGCCGCGCTGTTGAGGATCCAGGCGGGCGAGAACTTCGACACGCTGTCCCTGCGCAGCCTGAGCAAGGCGGCGGGCGTGGTGCCCGCCGCCTTCTACCGCCACTTCGACAGCCTCGAGGATCTGGGGATGGCGCTGATGGACGACTCCTTCCGGGCGCTGCGCGCGATGCTGCGCGACGCGCGCCGCCGCGACCCCAAGGAAGCGATCCCCGCCTCAATCTCATCACTGACCGAGCACGTCCAGGCCAACCGCCCGCACTTTGCCTTCATCGCCCAGGCGCGCTCCAGCGGCTCGCCGCGACTGCGCGCCACCTACCACGCGGAGATACGGTTAATAGTCAGCGAGCTGGCGACCGACCTGGCCCGCTTCCCGCACATGAGCAAGTGGTCGGCCGCGGACCTGCAGATGGTCTCCTCGCTGATTGTGAACTCGATGATCTCCACGACCGAAGCCATCCTCGAGACGCGCGAGAATGACGTGGCCGGACGAACCGCGATTGCCAAGACGGCCGAGCACCAACTGAGACTTGTAATGATCGGCGTTCCGCAATGGCGCAGCGCCACAGCCACGGAGGATCCGGCTTGAGCAACACACAGGAGGCAGGCGACCGGCAGCGCGCCGGCCAGGTCCAGGCACTCGCGGAGCTGATCGTCTCCCCGACCGGCGTCAACGTCCAGCCGGGACAGATTGTCGGGATCACCGCCGAGCCGGGACAGGAGGACATCTGGCGCGCGGTCGCGGAAGCGGCGTACGTGCGCGGAGCCAAGTTCGTGGACCCGTGGATCTTCGACGTGCACGTCAAGCACTCACGGCTGTTGCACGCGGACGCCGACACGCTGACCTACAGGCCGCCGTGGCTGGGCGAGCGCTACCGCACGATGGGCGAGCTGCACGCCGCCCAGATCCGGCTGACCGGCCCGGTCGCGCCCCACATCCTGGATGACATCGACTCGACCCGCGCCGGCCACGATGTGCTGCCGCGCGTGCCTGAGTCCCAGGAGATGATCCACAAGGACCTCTGGAACTGGTGCGTGACGCCGGGACCGAGCGCCGGCTGGGCGTCACTGGTCTATCCCGACCTGCCAGAAGCTGAGGCGCTGGCCCGGCTGTGGGACTCGGTCTCCCACGTGATGCGTCTCGATGAGCCCGAGCCCGAGCGCGCCTGGGATGAACGCTTCAGCCAGCTGAACGCGGTCGCCAAGCGGCTGAACAATCTGCGCTTCGACGCCCTGCACTTCAGCGGCCCGGGCACCGACCTGACGATCGGCCTGCTACCGAGCTCGGAATGGGTAGCCGCCGGGTCAGAGAACGTGGACGGGGTCAAGTACACCTCCAACCTCCCCACTGAGGAGGTCTTCACCGCGCCCGACCCGCGCCGGGTCGACGGGCACGTGCGCTCGACCAAGCCGCTGCAGGTCTCCGGCGGGTTCGTGTCCGGGCTCGAGGTGCGCTTCGAGCAGGGGGTCGCGGTGAACGCGACCGCGACGGAGGGCGAGGGATTGCTGCGGACGCTGATCGCCAAGGATGAAGGCGCCGCCCGGCTCGGTGAGGTGGCGCTGGTTGACCGTGAGAGCCGGATCGGCGCGCTGGACACGGTCTTCTATGAGACGTTGCTGGATGAGAACTCCGCCAGCCATATCGCCCTGGGCGCGGCCTACCCGGACACCGTCGGGACCGACGCCGACCGCGAGCGGATCAACATCTCGGAGGTCCACACCGACTTCATGATCGGCTCCAACGACGTAGCGGTCACCGGTGTCCACGCCGACGGGACCCAGGTGCCGCTGCTGCGCGACGGCAACTGGCAGTTCGACTTGTAGTGGCCGACTGGGTCACGATCTCCCAGGTGGCAACCGCCGGCGGCACGCTGGCGCTGGCGGCCGCGACCTACTCCTCAATCCGCGCCGCCCAGGCCAGCACCCGCTTGGCGGAGCGCGCGATGCTGGCCGCCCAGCGCCCGCTGCTGGTTCACTCCAACGCCGATGACCTGACCGAGCTGGTCCGCTTCGGAGACGAGGTCACGATCACGGTGCCGGGGCATTCCGGGGCCGCGGTCAACAAGGACTCGGGCTTGTACCTGGGGCTGTCGCTGCGCAACGGCGGGACCGGGATGGCGATGATCCACTCCTGGCACACCTTCGCCGACCACGACCGTCGCGGGGACCCGCCCCAGCTGGACGCGTTCCGCCCTCAGCAGCTGGACATCCTCGTGCCGGCCAACTCGACCGGCGTGTGGCGCGGCGCGATCCGCGAAGACGAGGACAGCGCCGAGGTTCGCGACGCGTTGGCCCGCGGCGACCGGATCTACATAGACCTGCTCTACAGCGACCACGAGGGCGGCCAGCGCGCGGTTGCCCGCTTCGCGCTGCCGACCTCCGCGGAGGACAACGGCGGCCGGGTCGAGCTGCTGCGCTACTGGAACGTGTGACGGCGCTGACCGGCCGGCTTGCTTTGAGCATCGCCGGCCGCAGGATCCGCTACGCCCTGCGCCTCGATTCCACGCCCGACCAGCCTCGGCCCGCCGAGGTCACGCTGCCAGCGCAGCTCACCCTCCTGCTCCCAGGGCCGCTCCAGCAGGCACTCCTGTAGATAGACGATTTCGCGCCAGAACCGCGTTATCGCTATCGCGGCGCGTCCGATAGCGCTACTCTGTTCTCTCATGCCTGAGGATAGCAGTACTGAGAAGCTAGCCGCCGACCTGCGGGCGCTGATCGCGCCGCTCCAGCCCGGTACGCGGCTGCCCTCGAGCCGCGAGCTGGTCGGCCGCTACGGCGTCTCGCCGGTGACGGTGTCCCGCGCGGTCAGCACGCTCGTGAATGAGGGGCGCGTGGTCGTCCGCCCCGGCGCCGGGACCTACGTGGCAGCCGGCCAGCCACAGAGCGGCACGTCCGCGGACATGTCCTGG
>JAFMRN010000240.1 GCA_017354065.1 Solirubrobacterales bacterium | reverse complement strand
CAGAAAGCCGTGTTGGCAAGGCCCTCGGGGCCGCGCGGGAACTGCGCACCCTGGACCACGCTGTCGAGCGTGTCCAGGGTGATCCGCGGGTAGGCGAGCACGATGTCAGCGCCCGCGTCATAGGCCGCGATCGCGTCGAAGGGACTGGGGTGTTGGTCGGTGTCCAGCTGGACCAAGATCTTCTTCATGTCAGATCCTCACGTCGGGGTTCCGGAAAACTCAGCAGGCCCCAGTCCAACGGGCCCTCCTGCCTGTAGCTCTTGTGCAGCGCACGCGCGATGGTCGCCTTCATCAGCTCCTTGCCGAGGTAGAAGGCGTGGCCCACATCGTCGACCTCGAGCTGCTCGAACACGGCAAACATGTTCGTCTCCTTCACAAACCGCTCAGAGTTGAACGCGTAGATCCAGTCGGCGTCGGCGAACAGCCGGTAGTTGCGGTCGTTGACCCGGCTCTGCATGTCGCGCAGCTCCTGCTCGCTGGGCGCTCGCAGCTTCTCGTCCTTGGCGCTCAGCAGACCGGAGTCGATGTGCTTGGGCGGCCGCGCCTGGCGCTGGGCAACGCGCATGATCTCGGCCGCGCGGACCGTCTCGGCAACCACGCCGGAGGCCCAGCCGATCACCTCGGTGGTCAGCACGGCGCGGATCCCCAGCTCTTGACAGAAGCCGATCAACAGTGCCGTGATACCCGCTGAGTCGGCCTCGGTCAATTCGGTCAGGTTGCCGGCGCCCATCATGATCTCGGCCTGGGGGTGGCGGCGGCGCAGCTCGACATAGCGCGCCAGTGAGGCCGCGAAACCGGAGTTGATCGGCGCCAGGATCGGGTCCAGCAGGTACGGGCGGCCGAGCTGCTCGAGCCGCGACGCCAGCCGGCCCAGGCTGTCAAGGTCGTCGGGGTCCTCGGTGATCAGCACCGGGGTCGCGCGCAGCTCGGCGGCCAGTTCGATCGTCGCCGGTGTCAGGCTGAGGACGTAGTCGACGCCGGCCGCATCGGCCATCCGGATGTGCTCGGGATCGAGCGTGTCGATGCTGAGCGACAGCCCGTGCTCACGCAGCGCTCCTATCGCCGCCGGCCCCTGCTCGAGCCATGGGCGGCCAAGCCCGAGGCCCAGGTCGATCACGTCCGCGCCTGCCGCGCGATAGGCCAGCGCACGGTCGAGCAGCTGCTCGCGGGTCAGGGACTGCACGTCGTTGATCTCCGCGAACACGCGCACGTCCCGCGGGCCCAGCTCCGCGCGGATCGCCTCGGCGCCGTACCACTCCGGCAGCGCGCGGATGTCCGCCGGGCCCTTGCGCACCGGCACGCCGACGACCTGTTGGAGCTCGTCCACCTCCCCCTGGCAGAGTCCCGGGATCACGATCTCCTCGACCCCGTCGGGCAGCTTCAGTCGCTTGGCGATCCAGCGCGTGGTCATCAGCGCCGCGACGCTGATGTTCATCACGGCCAGCTGGTGGGGGATCCCGAGCTCGGCGGCGATCGCGCGGACCGCCGGCTCCGCGAGCCGGCCGGTCACAAACAGCGTGTCAGCCAACGACGCCACCGTTGACGTTGATCGACTGTCCGGTCACGAACGCGGCAGCCGGGGAGGCCAGCCAGGTTGCGGCGCCGGCGACATCCTCGGGCGTACCCCAGCGGCGCAGCGGCGTGCCCGATGCCACCCGGGCATGGAAGTCGCGGTCGCTGCCCGCCCCGAAGGCGGTCTCGATCCAGCCGGGGCTGAGCACGTTGACGCGCACGTCCGGGGCCACCGAGTGCGCGAAGGATTTCGAGAACCCCAGCACGGCCGCCTTGACAGCAGCCAGCAGCTCGGGGTTGTCGCCGCCCATCCCGTCGATCGTGGCGTGATCCCAGCCGATGTTGATGATCGCGCCGCCCGGCTGCATCCGCTGGGCGGCCAGCCGCGAGCAGCGGATCGTCGCTTTCAGGTCCAGCTCCAGCAAGGCATCGAGCTTACGCTCGTCAGGCCAGCCTGCGGCCTCGCCGGTGAGCACGTCGGCGCCGGCGTTGTTGACCCACACGTCAACGTTGCCGAACGCGGTGAACGCCTGTTCGACTATCGAGTTGGTGCCGTCCTCGGTCGCGAGGTCGGCTCCGAGCAACAGGTGCTCGGGGCCCAGCTCCCGGAGTAGCGCGGCGGCGGCCTCCGCCGAATGGCAGAAGCCGATGCCGACGCGCGCGCCTGCTGCGGCGAACGCGACGGCTATGGCTCTTCCGATACCTGAGCTGGCCCCGGTGACGACCGTGCGCAGACCAGCGAGCGGGGGCTCTCCGGCCTGCGCGGTCAACTGACTGGCTACGCCTCGGCGCCGGACGCGAACGGGTGGCGCGCGGCCGGGGTCTCGGCGATCACCTTTGCGACGGACGGCTCGCCCTTGATCGCGTTTGCGATCGCGTCCTTCACCGCCGCGTAGTTGTTGTCGTAGATCTTCTTGTCATCGTTGGCCTCCCAGTGGATGAACACCGAGACGATGATCGCGAGGTCGTCGGCTATCTCCTTCGGGATGACGCCCGAGGCGACCGAGTCGACCACGGCCCGGGATACCGCGGCTTGCGCGGGGCCGAACAGCTGGACCGCTTGCTTCTCGCCCTTGATCGTGACCTTGTTGGTGATGATCGTGTCCGGCTTGGCCGGGAGGTTGGGTGTGACAACCGCAAGCAGGTTGGTGTGGCCTTCGGTCTCGTTGACCAGGGCGCTGGCGAACGCCTGACCGACCGGACCGCTCTTAGACCCGATGATCAGGTCGATGTGAGCAAGTTCATTACCGTCACCCTGTAGTGACTCGCCGGTGACCAAAGTGATGGCCATATTTCTTCCTCCCCTTCGTATTGTGACGCCAGTGGGAGTCACCTTATACCAGCCGCACGGTGAGCCACGCGAACTTCAACAGCTGGTTGAGCTCGCATGTCTGCTGGAAGTGTCGGCACCAAAACCAGGCAACATCAACCCGGCGCATGACTTCGGGGACACGACCTACGTGGACATGTTGCGCTCTGCACTCGCGCTCGGTCAAACGCTAACTACCCAGCGTGCCCGGTCGCGACGCGTCGGCCAACTGATCGCTGACGGAATGTCCGCAACCGCGCGCGCGGTAGCAACCAACACAAACCTCGGGATCGTGCTGTTGTTCGCGCCGCTTGCGCGTGCCGCGACGACCGCGCGCGAGGGTGAGGATTTGGCGGCGGCGACCGAGCGGACGTTGTCAGAACTCGACGTCGCTGATGCCTCACTGGCCTTTGACGCGATCGCAAGCGCCCAGCCGGGCGGACTATCTGAAGCTCCGGAGCACGATGTCAGAGCCCCCGCGACCGTCACGCTGCGTGAGGCGATGGCGGCGGCCGCCCACCGCGACAGCATCGCGTCTGAATATGCGAGCGGCTACCGAATCGTGTTCGGCACGGGCTTGGCGTTGCTGGTTGATGCGCTGGCCGAGGGAGCCGCGACGCTTGACGCTGTCGTCGCGCTTCACCTCGGGCTGCTGGCCAGATACCCCGACACGCTGATTCAGCGGAAGGCCGGTGTGGAGGCAGCCGAGGCCGTCCGCGCCGGCGCGCGGCAAGTAATCGCCGGGCAGCGTGACGTTGAGGAGTTCGACTCCTCACTGCGAGCGGGGGGTAACCATCAGTTGAATCCAGGTACTACCGCAGACCTAGTTGCAACAACGTTGCTTGTCGCATTACTGACAGGTGTGGAACTGTCATGAGGGTCTTGATCGTGGCTGTGAGCGCGCGGATGCTCGCCCAGCTGGCGGTCGCTGACGGCTACGCGGTGACGGCGCTTGACCGCTTCGGCGACGTCGATCTCCGCGCGCTCGCGCCGGGTCACACCGCGCCGAACAACGACGCGTTGGTGGCAGCCGGTGTCGAGGTGGAAGCCGACGCAGTGGTTTACGGCGCCGGGCTGGAGAACCGGCCGGACCTGGTGGCGCGCCTGGCCGCGGGGCGTGAGCTGTTGGGAACGCCGCCCGAGCTGCTGTGTGCGCTGCGTGATCCGCGCAA
>JAFMRN010000061.1 GCA_017354065.1 Solirubrobacterales bacterium | reverse complement strand
CCTCTTACCTCCGGAGGACGTGCCACTGCTTGTGATCGGCTGCATCACGGTCGAGCTGCTGGTTCCCGGCGCGTCGGTGCGCCCTGGGTTGGCCGTCTACCTCACGCGCATTGGCGACTGTGCCTACGCCCTCGGACCTTGCCTGATACTGACCCTGTTCGGTCCCACACACTTCAGCTGGGCCGCGTGGCCGATCTACCTAGCCGCGCTCGCCGCCCAGTTCCTCGGCGATGTCGCCCGTGTCGGGGTGTGTTGGCTCGCAGAGGGCAGCCAACCAGCAACCGGCCGCGAACTGGCGTGGCTGTACTCAGTCGATTTCTTACTGGCGGCCGTCGCGCTCCCGGTCGCGGCAATCGCGGCGCAGTCCGGAGCCGCGATGCTTCTTTGGATGACTCCGTGGCTGGTACTCATCAGCATGGTCGCGCGTACACGCAAGGCCCGGCTCAACGACTCACTCCAGCTCGCCGGCGTCGGACGCGGCACAGCAGAACTCCTTGGCGAAGTAATTCACGACGCCCACGACGACACCACGGTCGACGGCGGCGACGTCGCCCAACTCGCGGCCGCGGTGTCGGACCGTCTCGGGCTGGACGCCGTCACGCGGCGCAATATTCAGCTGGGATCGCTGCTCCATGACGTCGGGAAGCTCGGGACGCCGGCTCCTGAGGACGCGGAGAAGTTCGCGCGTCAGGAGGGCTTGCTGAAGCGAGTGCGGGCGATCCGCGGTGAGTATCTGGTTGAAAGCCTCGGCGGTGTGCTGAGCACCGTTGGTGGGGTCGTACGTCACGTGCAGGAGCGCTATGACGGGAAGGGCTCACCTGACGGCCTGGGCGGGGAGAAGATCCCCGTCGAGTCCCGGGTGATCGCGGCGTGTGTCGCGTGGGAAGCGCTGACCACCGGCCAGGCAGGGCGCCAGGCACTCAGCGTCGAGGTCGCGATTGAGGAGCTGCGCCGCTGCGCGGGCCGGGAGTTCGACCCGCGTGTCGTGCGCGCACTGCTGGAAGAGACCGGCCCCGCGTACGCGGCGAAGCTCGACCTGGATACGCCGCGGCTTCAGGTATTCCGGCGCGAACTTGCCCTGCGCGTGCGCCGGATCCCGACGCTGAGCGGTCGCTAAGCCGGCAGTGAAGCTGAAGCTCGACCTGCACGAGATCTACAACCGCGGCGACGCGATTGAGGCTGCGCTGGAAGAGATCATCGATGAGGCCGAAGCCAAGAAGGCGGCGCTGGTAGAGATCATCCCCGGCAAGGGCTCAGGGCAGCTGAAGAAGCGGGTGCTGCGGTTTCTCGACCGCAAGGACATCAAGGCTCGCTACCACCGGGTGGAGAAGGACTCGAACAACTTCGGTCGGGTCTTCGTCCACTTCCGCTGGCGATAGCCCCGAAACGTCCCGCACCCCACTCCGCCTTCAGTTCCAATTGAACCCGTCCGGGTCGCTGAAGCTCCCGATGTCGCCGTTCAGGGTCAGGCGGTGGGAGCCCTCCCCCTCGGCCGGCACGCCCGCGTCTTTTGCGAGTGCCTTGCGCGTGTACAAACCGAACCCGACCGGGCTGTCGCCCAGGTCGAAATCGACGTAGCTGCCAAAGCTCCGCCCGACCTTCAGGCCGTGCTGGGCGTAGAACTGCTTGGAAGCCTTCACGTTCTCAACGGCGATCAGCACGACGGCCTTGTCGACGCGCTTCTCTGCCGGGCCGGTGTCCTTCTTTGATGACGACGCGAGCTTCCACAGCGAGCCGTCCGGAGCCTGCACGACCCCACCGAAGCCCCAGAACGTTTTGGTCAGCGGCTTGACCTGGGTCGCCCCTGCCGCGATCGCGTCGTCAAACAGCGCCTTCACGTTGGCCGGCTGGGCCGCCAGCAGCGACACCGTGAAACCGCGAAAACCCCGTGACGGTGCCGTGTCGGTGTCTACCTTGATCAGCTCCGGCAAACCGAAGGCCGAGCTGTAGAAGCGCGATGCGTCAGCGGGGTCATCTACACCTAGCGTGATTGAGTCGATGGAAGCCATGGCGCGATCCTAAACGGCGCTCCTTAGCGGATCTTCTTGATTCCTGCTTGTCTGCCCGACGACCCCGGCCGGAACGGGTCCCGGCCGGGGCGGTGTCGCACGTATCTTCAGAGGGCTACATCACCTTGGTGGTAGTCGTCTTTTTCAGCTTCGCGGGGCTATATGTGCCGATCACCGTCACCCGCGTGTTCCTGGTGACGATCACGGACTTCGCGAGCTTGATCGTGTACAGGGTGCTGCGGTTATTCGGTGCGGTCACCTTGCCGGTGCCTACCTTCTTGCCGTTGACATAGGCAGTCAGCACGTAGGTGCGCCGGTTGTAGACCTTCTTGCCGGGCACCCAGTCCTTGACCCAGCCCTGGATCTGGTGCGTCCTGTTCACCCAGGGAGAGGTGTGGTAGCGGATGTCCAGGGTGCCATCAAAACCCTTTGCCTTGAATCGGCCCACCCGGAAGGGCAGGAAGTAGTCAGGGCCATACCAGGCGACGGTCTTGGTGAACTTCTTCGTGGTGCCGTTGCTGTAGCGGACGGTGACGGTCACCTTGTAGGTGCCGAACTTCTTGTAGCGGTGCGTGGCCCTGGGGTTGGTGCCGCTGTCGGTGTGGGTGCCGTCGCCCCAGTCCCAGCTGTAGTCGACGACCTTGACGCCTGCGGGGGTGCTGGTCGGAGCGGAGCCGACTACACCGCTGCTGCCGGTCGTCACCTGCAGAACCGTTGTGGTCGAGCCGCCAGTGCCGCCGCCGGGGGCGCTGGTCGAGCCGGTCTGGCCGCCGCCCGTGCCTCCCCCGGATGTGCCGCCGCCCGTACCTGAGCTACCGCCGCCGGGGTTGGTACCGGTCGAGCCGCTACCCGGTTTGGTACCCGTCGAGCCACCACCCGGGTTAGTACCCGTCGAGCCACCACCCGGGTTAGTACCCGTCGAGCCACCACCCGGGTTAGTACCCGTCGAGCCACCACCCGGGTTAGTACCCGTGCCACCCCCGCCAGGGGCAGGGCTGTCACAGGTCGCGTCTGACAGGCTCAGACTGCTCTGAGCCAGGTCCACGTCAAGCACGGTGGTTCCCCCAAGCGCGACCTTCACGTCCAGCGCGTCAACCGTGTCAGACGTCGCGGTCTTGGTCTCGGCGTTGGGCGTGATCGTTACCACTCCCCCAGGCAAGCTGCCGAGGGCGTTGAGCGTCGTGGTGCCCTGGGTGGTGGGGATCGACTGCCCGGCAACGGTGATGCTGGAAGGCAACACCGTGGAGCTCGGGTTGAACTGCGGGCTGCCGTTCACGCACGTGGCGCTGACCGTGGAGGACACGGTGTCCGGAATGCTGATCAGGTCCACCGGAAGGCTGGTCGGCAGGCCGATCGGCAGCCCGGGCAGGCTGGTCGCACTGGCGGGCGCACTTAGCTGGGCGACTGTGGAGGTCGCCTGATAGGTCTGGTTGCCCGACGAGTCAGTGCCCGTGCTCGTGTTGGCGGCCGCGATGCCCGCGTCCAGCAGGCCGCCAGTCAGAGATGAGATTTGGGATGGCTGAATCCCGCTGGCGCTGTTGTCGCAGGGCGACGTCGATGCTGTGATCGGTGCCAGCGCCGGCGCGCTCAAGAGGCTGGCCTGTAGCGCTGACGCGCTGCAGCTCCATGTGCCGGTGGTCGCAGCCCCGGCAGCGCCGGGAACGGCGAGGGCGCCAACTGCCCCGCCAGCGGTCAGCACGGCCCCGCTCGCGAGCAAAGCCTTCAGGCGAGTCATGTAGTCACGGTCCTTGTCCTTGGGAGTAACGCGCTGGGGTCGCCAGCGCGCTTGTGGTTTCAGTGTGCGCGCACTTTACCCAATAACCACAGTTTCTGTCTAGTGGCACACCAAAAATCAGTCCGTATACGCCTGCGCGGTGCCATGCCAGCGCCTGGAGCGCTACCCCAGTGCGGCGCGCACAGCCTTGAGGCTCGCCCCGGGCCGCGCGTACTGGCCCGGGGCGAGCTGTGCCACGCGGACTTCCTGGAGCATCCACATGATCTCCGGGCAGCCGGCCGCCTGTCTCTCAAGGTCGGTGATCACCGCCATCCGCTCACTGTCGGCCGCCAGGTTGCCCGCCAGCCGTCCGAGCCGCGCCTCCGCCGCCCGCAGGTAGCGCTCGATGTCATCCATCCGCCCGAGGCCGGCGGCGCTGAGCATCCCTTTGAACACCAGCCGTCCGACCTGACGGGCCACGTCCTCCCGGGCGGGTGCAAACGCGGCGCTTGCCGGCAGGCTGTCAAGGCGTGCGGTGATGTCACGTGCGGCATCCAGGATCGCCGCCAAAGCCGTGACGGCCTCAAGCGTCACGCCTCGGATCTCCCCGCGGGCGTGCTCACACAGCGCCGCGAACGCCGGGGCATCCCACGTCGGTCCCCCAAAGCGCTCAATCACCTCGTCAAGAGCCGCACCGGTGGCGTCGTCAATGACCGCATCCAGGCTCCCGTGCGGCGCGCCGGCCAAAGACAAAGTGAGCTGGGGTCCGAGCGCGCCGGTCACCCAGCCGCGCGGTGAGGGAACGCCCAGGCGCAGTAGCCGACGCGTGCCGGCTCGCATTGCGCGGGCCTGTTCGCGCTCGGTCTCAAACACGCGGACACCGGCCGTCTCCCCCTCATCGACCAGCGCGGGATACGCGCGCAGGCCACCCGCGAGATCGACCCAGCGCGGCAACTCCCGGAGCTCGAACCCCCGCATGCCGGTCCGCGTCAACCCAGGCACGGCGTTCTGTAGCTGAGCTCTCAGCCGCGGGCGCAGCTGCTCGCGCAGCGCGTCCAGGTCCAGCCCGGAGGCGAGCACATCACCGTCGTCATCCTCAACCACGAACGTCATCCGCAGGTGCGCGGGAAGGTGCTCAAGCGACCATTCGCACACGCCGATGCGCACTCCGCGCAGCCGTTCCAGGGCTTCGGCCAGGACCTCCAACAGCGGTCCGGAGCGTGGCGTCACGTCCCCAAGCAGCGTGGCTGCTGTCTCGGGGATCGGCACCAACCCCTTGCGCAGCGACTTGGGCAGCGCTCGCAGCAGCGTCTCCACCAGCTCAGGCCGGAATGCCGGCACGAGCCACTCAAAGCCGATGTCACGGACCGCGCCCAGGCTGCTCAGCGGGATGTGGACGCTGACGCCGTCAGCGGCTGAGCTGGGGTCGAAGCGGTAAGAGAGGGCGAGCTCAAGCTCGCCCTGCTTCCACAAGCTTGGACGTTCGCTGTCGTTCGGCCGCGTGTCATCAGCGATCAGCAGCTCCATCGGGTAGTCCAGCAGCGTCGGGTTTCGCTGGCGCTCGCGTTTCCACCAGCGGTCGAAATGGCGGCCGCTCACGACATCTGAGGGCACCCGTTCCGAGAAGAACGCGACTCGCGCGGACTCGTCGGTCAGCAGGTCCCGGCGGCGTGCCCGTGCTTCGAGCGCTTCGACTTCCTCGACGCGCTCCCGATTCTTGGCCATGAACGCGTGCTGTTGATCCCAGTCGCCCTCCACCAGCGCGTGCCGGATGAACAGCTCGCGGGCTGCCACCGGATCGATCCGCCCGTACTGCACGGTCCGGGATTGCACGATCGCCAACCCGTACAGGGTTACGGTCTCCGAAGCGATCACCGACGCCCGCCCGCGGTCCCAGCGGGGTTCAGCGTAGGAGCGCTTGACCAGGTGCCCGGCAAGCGCCTCAACCTGCTTGACATCGACTGCCGCGGCCGTGCGCCCCCACAGCCGGGTCGTCTCGACAAGCTCGGCGACCATCACCCAGTTGGGCCCGCGCCGGGCCAGCGCCGACCCCGGGAAGATCGCGAACTTCGCCCCGCGTGCCCCCGTGTACTCGCGGGTGCCGCCGGTCTTCATCCCGAGGTGAGAGAGCAGCCCCGACAGCAACGCGGTGTGGATCTGCGGGGCCTCCCCGGGGATCTCGTTCAGGGTGAGGCCAAGCTCCCCCGCCGCGTCTTCGACCTGGGAGACGAGGTCCTGCCACTCGCGCACGCGCAGGTAGTGCAGAAACTCTGCCTTGCAGCGCTTGCGCAGCTGTGAGCGCGAGACTTCGCGACCCAGCGTGCGCAGGTAGTTCCACAGGTTCAGGAGCGCCAGAAAATCCGACGTCGGGTCTCTGAAGCGCGCGTGGCTCTGATCGGCCTGGGCGCGCTGCTCGGCGGGCCGCTCGCGCGGGTCCTGAATTGACAGTGCGGCGGCGATGACGATCACCTCACGCGTGCAGCCGAGCTTGTCGGCCTCCAGCACCATCCGCGCGAGTCGGGGGTCGATCGGCAGGCGGGCGAGCTTGCGCCCCAGCGGTGTCAGCTCCCCGCCGGGATCGAGCGCCTGAAGCTCGTGCAACAGCGCGACCCCGTCACGGATCTGACGCCGGTCCGGCGGCTCCAGGAACGGGAACTCCTGCACCTCCCCCAGTCCAAGCGCTCCCATCTGCAGAATCACGCTGGCCAGGTTCGTGCGGAGTACCTCGGGGTCGGTGAACTCCGGTCGCGCGTTGAAGTCCTCCTCCGAGTACAGGCGAACGCAGATCCCGTCCGCGACGCGGCCGCAGCGCCCGGCTCGCTGCTGGGCTGAGGCCTGTGAGATCGGCTCCACCGGCAGGCGCTGGACCTTGAGCCGGGTGCTGTAGCGCGACACGCGCGCGAGCCCGGTGTCGATCACGAAGCGGATGCCGGGCACCGTCAGCGAGGTCTCCGCGACGTTGGTGGCCAACACGATCCGTCGCGGCGGCCGGTTCGGGCCGCGACGGAAGACCTTCTGCTGATCTGCGGTCGCGAGCCGCGAGTACAGCGGCAGGACCTCCACCTCGGGTCCCAGGCGACCGCTCAGCAGCTCCGCCGCGTCGCGGATCTCCCGTTCCCCGGAGAAGAAGGCGAGTATGTCTCCGTCGCGCTCGGCCAGCAGTTCCTCGGCCGTGTCGGCCAGCGCGTCAAGCAGCTCCTCACCCTCCAGCGGTGGGCGGTAGCGAACCTCGACCGGGTAGGTCCGGCCGGACACTTCAACGATCGGGGCGTCGCCGAAGTGCTTGGAAAAGCGCTGTGGGTCGATCGTCGCGCTGGTGATGATCAGCTTCAGGTCCGGGCGGCGCGGCAGGATCCGGTACAGGCAGCCGAGCAGGAAATCGATGTTCAGCGAACGCTCGTGCGCCTCGTCGACTATCACCGTGTCGTAGCGGCGCAGCAGCGGGTCGCGGCGCAGCTCGGCCAGCAACAGCCCGTCCGTCACAAGCCGGACCAGCGTCTCATCGGAACCGCGATCATCAAAGCGGACCGCGTAGCCGACGGCGCCGCCAAGCGGAACATCGAGCTCATCGGCGATCCGCTGGGCAACCGTCCGGGCGGCCAGCCGCCGGGGCTGTGTGTGGGCTATCGCACCCCGGACGCCGCGGCCCAGCTCCAGGCAGAGCTTCGGCAGCTGTGTGGTCTTGCCCGACCCGGTCTCACCGGCGACGACGACCACCTGGTGGTCGCGGATCGCGGCCGCCAGATCGTCATGTCGCGCCGAGACCGGCAGCTGCGGTGGATAGGAGACCTCCGGGACGGCGTCCCGCCGGCGCTGTAGCCGCGCTCGGGCCTCTGCCAGATGTTGCTGGAAGCGAGCGAACGCCTCCCCGTCTGCGTTGCCACGCAGCCGCCGCGCCTGGCGGCGCAGGCGCTGCTCATCGGCCAGCGTCAGTTCCGCGAACGTTGCCTCATCGACGGCCGGCATCTCGGAACCGACTGTATCCGTGCGGCAACGACGGCTAGTTGCGTTCCACCTGCGAGCCGCCGGTGATGTGCTCGGTCCCGTCGGGGAAGCGGACCCACGCCTTATGCGTGCCGTCATAGTCCGGCCCCCAGAGCAACAGCTCAGCGGGCTCGCCGCCGACAGTTACCGGCTCACCCTGCTCAGGCGTATCACCGCTCAACAGCGCCTTCAAGAACACGTTGTCCTTCAACTCGGCGCCGATGGTGGAACCCTCGCGGTGACCCGGGTGGATCCGGGTCTCGGGCGGCAACGCCGCAAAGCGCCGCAGGGAAGCGCGCAGGTCATCGAGGCCGGTCGCCTGGGGACCGCGGGTCCCTCCGACCGTCCCGGCAAACAACACGTCACCGGTGAACAGGTCGGTTCCGTCGATCAGGAACGCCAGGTGTCCGTTCACGTGACCGGGCGTGTGCAGTGCCTCGACGGTCAGCTTGCCGAGCTGCAGCTCCTCCCCGTCGGCCACGAGCTGGTCGAGCTTGCCCATGTTGTCGGCGGTCAGCTGGTGGCCGACCAGCGGCGAGGTCAGGCCGAGGTACTCGTCGAGCATGATGTGATCGGCGTGGTGGTGGGTCAGCAGGATCGCCGCGATCGTCAGGTCGCGTTCCCGGGCGATCTCAAGCAGCGGCGCCCCCACTCCGTTGCCGTCGATCAGCACGCCCGTGCCGTGCCCATCGTCAACCAGGTACGCGGCGGTCAGCCAACCTTCGCTTTCCGTCTTGTGGATCTCCATCAGGCGAATCAAATCACGGAGCGCACCCCGGCCGTTGATCCCGCACGTGAGCGCTGTCTTTCCGCACAAAAGCAATCGAATTGGCGTGCTAGCCTCCTGCGGCGATATAGGGAAAGCTGATCGGCTTTCTTGACTTTGTGGAACGGTGGAGGTTTGATGAGCCGGGGTAAATGGTCTGGAGCAGGTGCGGTGCTGGCTGTGGGAGCGCTTGTCGCGGGGTGCGGTGGAGCGTCTGACACGCCGGGCGCGAGCTCGGCCAAGAGCGGCTCAGGGTCCGGCTCGCAGCTGTCGCTGGTCGGCTATTCGACGCCGAAGCCCGCCTATGACGCGCTGACCAAGGCGTACGCGAAGACGAGCGGCGGCAAGGGCACGAGCTTTTCCACGTCGTTCGGCGCCTCCGGCTCCCAGAGCCGCGCGGTTGACAGCGGTCAGAAGGCAGACGTGGTGGCCTTCTCCACCGAGCCCGACATCACGCGTCTGGTCAAGGACAAGATCGTCTCCTCCAACTGGAACGCCAACCCGGAGAAGGGCATCTCCTCTGACTCGGTGGTGGTGCTGGTCGTCCGCAAGGGCAACCCGAAGCACATCACGGGCTGGAACGACCTGGTCAAGCCCGGTGTGGACACGGTCACGCCGAACCCGTCCACTTCCGGCAGCGCGCGCTGGAACATCCTGGCCGGTTACGGCGCGCAGCTGAAGCAGGGCAAGAGCCCGGCTCAAGCGCTCGCGTACGTTCGCACGCTGCTGACCAAGCACGTCAGCGCTCAGGACTCGAGCGGCAGCGCGGCGCTGCAGACGTTCAACAGCGGCAAGGGTGACGTCCTGCTCTCTTATGAGAGCGAGGCGATTGCCGCTGAGAAGGCTGGCGACAAGGTCCAGTACATCGTTCCGAAGCAGACGATCCTGATCCAGACGCCGATCGCGGTCACCACCAAGGCGAGCCAGCCCGCCAAGGCCAAGGCGTTCCTGAACTGGCTGTGGACTCCCGCGGCCCAGACGATCTGGGCAAAACAGGGCTACCGGCCCGTGAACGCGGCGGTCGCCAAGAAGTTCGCGGCCAAGTTCCCGACTCCCGCGCAGCTGTTCACGATCAGCTATCTCGGCGGCTGGAAGAAGGTCAAGAGCGAGTTCTTCGACCCCTCCAAGGGATCGATCACGAAGATCGAGCAGGCGGCGGGAGTTCCCACTGCCTCCAGTTGATGAATCGACCGTGCTGAGCCCGGCGCCCTTGGTACGGCGCCGGCCGCGCGTCCGGGGTGCGGGCTCCGGTTATCTCGGGCTCGGGATCTCGACCCTGTACCTGAGCGTGATCGTGCTGATCCCGCTCGCGGCCGTAGCGGTCAACGCGTTCTCCAGCGGTGTCTCGAGCTTCTGGCAGTCGGTCACCACCCCGGTGGCCCTCAACGCCCTGATCCTGACGCTGGTCGTCTCGATCATCGTCGCGCTGATCAGCGCGGTGATGG
>JAFMRN010000239.1 GCA_017354065.1 Solirubrobacterales bacterium | reverse complement strand
GCCGGCCAGCTTGGCCGCCTGCTTCTCCGGGCTGACGCGGACGACGTTCCAGATCAGGCCGAGGCGCTCCAGCGCGAGGATCACCAGGCCGGTCGGGTCCGACAGCCGCTCGCCGAGCTTCAAGCCGTGGAAGGCGGAGGTGGGGAAGGCGTGGTGGTTGTGATGCCAGGCCTCACCCATGCTGAGGTGGGCGAGCCAGAAGACGTTGCGCGACTCATCCTTGACTTCAAAGCGGCGTTTGCCGAAGAAGTGGCAGACCGAGTTGATCGACCAGGTCACATGGTGGAGCAGGAACACGCGGATCAGACCGCCCCACAGGAAGCCGGTCAGCGCCGAGAACCAGGTGCCGCCGATCAGATAGCCGAGCGCCGCCGGAATCGCGAGCGACAGGACGATCCACAGGAAGAACAGCTTGTCGATCACCTGCAGGGTGCCGTCCTTGACCAGATCAGGCGCGAAGCGCTCGCGGTCGGAGGTGCCGACGCTGTCAAACAGCCAGCCGCAATGTGCGTGCCAGAGGCCCTTGACCGCGCCGACGAAGCCCGGGCCGGCCAGGTGCGGGGAGTGCGGGTCGCCTTCCTTGTCCGTGTAGGCGTGGTGCTTGCGGTGATCTGCAACCCAGGTGATGACCGAGCCCTCAATCGCCATCGAACCGACGATCGCGAGGATCGCCCGGACCGGCTTGGAGGTCTGGAAGCTGCGATGGGTGAAGTGCCGGTGATACCCGAGCGTGATCCCCAGGGAGGTCAGCACGTAGAAGCCGACCAGCATCGCCAGCTCCAGCGGCCCTACGGCCTTATGCCAGAGCAGCACGATCGCCGCGATCAAAGCGGCTGGCGGCACACCGACTGCGACCAGGTTCGTCAACTTGTGCAGGCGAGTCACTGCCCTGGGAAGTGTACACGCGTTCACCGGCAGTGCATGTCGAAAATTCTCCACGCTGACGGCTCCCCCGAGAGGGGTGCGCGCTCGGCTACATGGGATGTGGCCTGGCGCGCACCGCCGGCGAGATAGTGAGCAGCGCGGAGAGTTGCCTACAGCGCTACGCGGACACGCTCTCGGCAACCGCCGCCGGCTTTGGCGCGCCGGCGTCGGACCCGATCTCGTCGTGCCAGACGTAGGTGATTGGCACCTGGTACTTGCCCATGAAGCGGGCGCGGAACTCAATCGCTTCCTCACCCTCCCAGAACCGGTACCAGTCGTCCTTGGAGTTGAACCAGATCAGCGCGGTGATCTTGTTCATGTCATCGCGGCTGCGCTGGACCGTGTACTTGCTGGCGCCGTACTTCAGGCTGGCGGGGGCCAGGAAGTCGGCGACCCCGTCGGCCAGAACGTCGGCACGGAACAGCGTTGCGTAAACGGGGATGTGAACAACACCTGCGGCCATGTTTAGGCTCCCACTTCGGCTCGGATTGCGCCCGGGCCCTCTGCCGTCCGGCCCTGGCCCTCTTCGGTAGCGCCTACCAGAATCGCGATCTTACCCAGGTGCTTGTTGTCGCGCAGGAGCTGATGGGCCTCGGCGACGTCGTCAAAGGGGAGGGTTTTCCACAGCACCGGCCGGATCTTGGACTCCTCGATCAGCTGGTTGGCCAAAGTCGCCTCCCAGGCGTTGGCGAAGTGCGAGCCTAGGATCTCCTTCTGGCGCATCCACAGGTAGCGCACGTCGAAGTCGAGCTGGTAGCCGGAGGTGGCGCCGCAGATCACGACCTTGCCGAACGGCTTGACCGTCAGCACCGAGGTCGGGAACGTCGCCTGGCCGACGTGCTCGAAGACGACATCGGGCGGACCGCCGAGCACGCTCTCGACCTCCTTGGAGAAACGCCGCGACTCCTTGAAGCGCGCCTTCTCCGTGTCGCCGGTCTCGCCGCCCTTGCGCATCATGCCCTTGAAGTCTGAGCGGTTGATGTAGCCCTTGGCGCCGAGCTGTTTGATCAGCTCACCCTTGTCGTCGGAGGAGACGACGCCGACCGACTCGCCGCCGGCCTGGGCGACGAGCTGGGTGGCGAACACGCCGAGGCCGCCAGCGGCACCCCAGATCAGGACCTTCTGCCCGGCTTGGAGCTTGGCCCGCTCGTGCAGCATGCGGTACGCGGTGAAGTAGGTGAGCCCGTAGGAGGCGGCGTCCTCCCAGGAAAGGTGCTTGGGCTTGGGCAGCAGCTGCTGTGCCTGGACCTTGCAGAACTGGGCGAAGGAGCCCCAGGTCGTCTCATAGGCCCAGATCCGCTGTGAGGGAGCGGCCAGCGGATCGAGACCATGGACCTCGGGATCCTCGTAGGAGGCCTGGTTGCAGTGGACCACAACCTCGTCGCCGGGCTTCCAGCGGGTGACGCCCTCACCGACCTTCCAGACGACACCGGAGGCGTCAGAACCACCGATGTGGTGCCCGTACTCGGGGTGGTCGCCGTAGCGGAACACCGATACCGGTTCACCGAGCGCGGCCCACACGTTGTTGAAGTTCACTCCAGCCGCCATGACGCGGACGACTACCTCAAAGGCGCCGGGCTCGGGTACCTCGACCTCTTCCAGCTGGATCGCGTCCTTGGGTTCGCCGAAGCGGTCCTCACGGATGACCCACGCGGGCATGGTCTTGGGCAGCTCGCCCGGTTCGGTACTGACCTTTGCGATGTCCTTGATGTCAACGGCCACTGTCGTTGCTCCTCTCAGCCTTGCTGTCGAGGGCTGATCCTACGCGGGCGTCGCGGATCGCGGCGTCTCGGCCGCGTATCTAGGGCTGGAGCAGGGCGCCGTTGGCGTTGCCGTGGGCCTTGCCGACGTGCAGCACGGTCGGAGGGATGCCCTTGCCGGCGGAGATCGCGTAGTCGCCCTGGGACAGGCTCATCTGGATCTGCCCGGGCGTGCCGGCGTTCAGCGGACCGCTGGTGCGGCTCGCGCCGGAGCCCGCCAGCGCCTTCACCTGGGCGTCCTGGGTCTTGGCGGTCTCGTTGGTGAAGAACAGCGTGGCCGGCCCCGCCCCGACGCTGCCGGGAGAGACCGAGATGCGGTGCTCGTTGATGTACACGGTCACGTCCTGGACCAGCGGCGGCCGTGAGGCGTTCTTGAAGTGGGGACCGCTGCTGCCGCAACCGGCGACAGCGAGAGCGCTCGTGAGCACGACACCGAGCGTCGCCCAACGGCGCGTGCTCACCAGCGTTGACAGACCTCCACCCATCAGAGGCCGAACCCTAACCGACCGCTCCGCGCGACGCGCCGCCTGCAAGCGCCGATTCTTTGTGTCCGGGCCGGGGTCTATCAAGGCTGATGATGGGTTCCACCACCGACAACACGGCGCTGGCGCGGATGGAGTTCCTGGTCGTCGACACGGAGACCAACGGCCTGGGAGGGGACTCCTGCGAGCTGACCGAGATCGGCGCCGTGCTGGTCGGCGGCGGTGAGCTGCATGACCGCTGGTCCTCACTGGTGGCAACCAACATGCCGCTGGGCCGCGGGATCCAGCGGCTCACCGGGATCACACAGGCCGACGTCGATTCGGCCCCAGCGCCCGATGAAGTGCTCCCGCAGCTGGCCCAAAAGCTCAGCGGGCGCGTGCTCGTGGCCCACAACGCCCCGTTCGACCGGCGCGTCCTGAAACAGGCGTTCGAGCGTGTCGGCTCAGAGTGGCCCGACCCGCCGGTGCTGTGCACCGCGCAGCTGGCCCGGCGGCTGTTGCCGCTCCAGCGCCAGCGCAAGCTTCCGTTGCTGGCCGAAGCGCTGGGGATCGAGGTGGACGGCGTGCACCGGGCGCTGTGCGACGCGGAGACCTGCGCGCGGATCTTCTGCGCGCTGTTCGGGAAGCTGTGCGCGGCCGCGGGCACGCTGGATGAAGCCATCGCACTGTGCGGACCCGCCCGGCGCCGCAACGCGACCAAACCCAAGATCAACCCCGCGCTCGGCGCGCGTGAGCTGCCCGGGCTCGACTTCAGCGACCTGCCCAAGGACCCCGGCGTCTACATCTTCCGCGACGCCGACGCGAACCCGCTGTACGTCGGCAAGTCCGTGTCGATCCGTAACCGCGCC
>JAFMRN010000238.1 GCA_017354065.1 Solirubrobacterales bacterium | reverse complement strand
GAGATGACCGGCAACTTCACCCTCACATTGCCGATCATGCTCGCCTGCGGGATCGCGGCGCAGCTGGCAAAACGGATCACCTACGGCAGCATCTACACCACCAAGCTGCTGCGCCGCGGGATCGACATCGAACGTCCAAAAGCGATCGGCGCGCTGCGCGCACTGACGGTCGCCCAAGTCATGCAGCCGTTGGCCCAGATCGATGGCCAGCCGCGCCTGTTCCGCGGTGATCGGAACGCCACAGTTGACCGGGACCAGTTCCAGCAGCTGATCGGCCCCGTCACGCTCGTCCGGCGTCCCCAGGTTCTATTTGGCGATGAGGACCTCGAACAAGCCAGGCGCCAGCTCGTCTTGTACGGACGTGACGGCCTTCCGGTACTCAGCCATGACGGTCATCTGCAGGGCTGGCTGACCCGCGCCGACATCCTCAACGCTCTGACGAACAAGCTCAAAGCAACCGAAACCGAGATCCAGCAGGGCGCCGCTGCGGTTGAAGGGAACGCGCGCAGCGTCCCCGCCGCGGGTCCGGAGCCGACCCGGCCGTTGCCCGGATACGAACTGCTTGAGGTCAGGGTCCACCCTGACTCGCCGGCGCTCGATCGCTCGATTGCTGAGATCCCCTGGCCGGCCGGGAGCACCGTGGTCGCGCTGACCCAAGCGCGTGAGGTACGCGCCGCTCAGAGTGGCATGCGCCTGCAAGCGGGTGAGCGGGTGCTGGTGCTCGCGCCGCTGCCGGACACTGTCCGGAGTTGAGACCTCGCGGGGGCCGCGCTAAACGCCGGCCGGTGCGGTCGAGACTCCGGGCTTGGACCCCAGCGGTCCGAGCCCCTTCGGTGACGCGTCCGCGATCACCGCGATACCGGACAGTCCGATTGGGATCGCGGCCGCAACCATCAGCGAGGCGATGCAGGCGTTCACCTGTGACATGACCAGCGTGGCGGGCAGCCAAGCCAGGTTCACCACGACGGTGTTAGCCATAACGCCTGAGTACAGAATCCGCCAGCGGCGTTCTTCGCTGTGCCGACCCGCGCGGTTTGCGCGGCGCGCCAACCACAGGACCATGACAGTTACCAGACCAAGCGGTACCAAGTACATCAGCAGCATCTCTCGCGGGACCGACCGCGAAATGCTGAGGTAGAAGCGCAGCACCACCGCTGCAGCCCCAATCAGACCCGCCAATGTGGCCCATACATAAGTCGGCCTTGCCGCATTGTCGGCGGTTCCACCTGCTCGGCTCGGCCGCGTCAGGATGAACGCCGCGACACCGAGGCTTGGCGCTAGGACAGCCTCCGCAATTGCGCTCGCGCCGAGGTTCATCAACAGCGCCTGGTCACGGAACAAGGGATGGATCCCGATCCACAGGACCCGCAACCCAGGTGCTGTCATCAACAGCGCGAAGGACAGCATCATGAAGCCCTGATGCGCGACGACGTTGCGCCGGCGAATCATCGCGTACGCCATCCAGCCGGTCACCAGCGTCCCCAGCGCGAGCGCCCACAGCTGTAGGAAGAAGGCCATGCCGCCCAAGAACTCAACGCTGCCGGCGTGGGCGAGAAACAGCATTGCGGTGACCATGCAGACTGACATGGCCGCCAGGTAGAGGCGCCCGGTCCAACGGTGAGCTCGCGGCCAGCGACGGCGCACCTGCGGCATGAACTGGAGCACACCGAGGATCAAACACAGCCCACCGAGGGTCGTGTGAATCAGCATCACCCAGCGGTCGCTCTGATAGGCGGTCGCGCGCGCCCAGTCAACCGATCCGTAGCCGACGGCATAGCTATGGCCGTCGAAGAATCCAGTTACCGAGGCCTGAAGCTGCACCGCCCCGTGCGCAAAATAGCGCCACATGTAGTTGATCGCGAGCGGTGCATAGGCGAGCGCGATGACCGCGAAGGCGAGGAAGCCGTAACGCGCCCACCGCCGGTTGGCCTGCCCCCCGCGGCCGCTCCCGATCGGAACGGAGCTGCCGCTCGCGTTCCCCAGGAGCTCGCGCGGATAAGAGCTGGAGTCACGCGCGTCGGCGTCAGGGCCTTGGGGGTCAGGGAAGGTCACCGATGACATTACGCTGTTATATAACAGTGTGATGGCTAATGGCTACTCGACACATCGCCCGTCTGTGCCGCACATCACAGGCGGGCGCCGGCGGCAACTGACGCTCGCGGCTGTTGAGTTGCTCGAGGAGGACGGTCCCGCCGTAATGACTGCGCGACGTATCACCAAGCGCGTCGGAAGCTCCAGCATGGCGATCTACAGTGAGTTCGGGTCGATGGCCGAACTTGTACGGTCGGTTGTTGACCACGGATTCGACCTGCTGGCCGCGGAGCTCGCGTCGCTAGAGCTCAGTCACGATCCGCTTGCCAACTTCTATATCGCCGGGCAACTGACGCGGGCTTTTGCGCGCAACCACCGGCACCTCTATGCCGTGATGTTCGCCGCCGAGCAGGTTGGCAGCGTTGAGCGTCGCGGGGAAGAGCTCCTCCAGGGCGTCGAGACACTGCAGTACATGCACCAGCTGTGCGTGTCTGCGTATGAAGCCGGGCTACTGAAGGCCGGGCACCCACGCGAGATCACGCTCCACATGTGGACGCTG
Organism: Solirubrobacterales bacterium; assembly: GCA_017354065.1. Taxonomy (GTDB): domain Bacteria; phylum Actinomycetota; class Thermoleophilia; order Solirubrobacterales; family Solirubrobacteraceae; genus Palsa-465. The sequence goes on along the minus strand of JAFMRN010000238.1, from coordinate 1,483 downwards.
CTGCACGGCCACCTGATGCTTGAGCTCGCCGGATACATGGCCTGGGATGCGTCCGCCGAGCGCACATTTGCTCAAACCATCTACCGAGCGCTGCTCGCTTTTGGGGCCGACCCTGTTGCCGCAAAATGGGCCGTCAGCTAGACGGCAACGTAGGTCCGTGCCGGCTCGGCTGCCGCCGCCTAGCTCCAGTGGGCGATGGTGGACTCGAACCACCGACCTCTTCCTTATCAGAGAAGCGCTCTAACCGACTGAGCTAATCGCCCCTGCGAGAGAGCCATAGTAGCGGCCCGCGTGAAGCACTTGGGGTGATCAGCCGTGCTGGCGGACGTCCGCGGCGCCGAGCCGCTCCGCCAGCGCCAGCGCCTCATCCAGGGAGTCGAACCGGAGGGTTGCGGCGAAGCCGCTCTTGCCCGCCGACTTCACTTTCACGTCGGCCGCTAGAACGGCACCAAGCGCGTCGGAGATCCGCGCGATTGCGTCCTCCTGGTCGGCGTTAGCCGGCACGCGAACCCGCGAGGCACCCGATCCCGGCGCGTCTGCTTCTGCGTCGGCGCTGCGAGCCCGTGCCTCCAGGTTGCGCACAGACCAGCCCTCGCTCGCGGCGCGGCGTGCCAGTGCACGGCGGCTGGAGTTTTCACTCGCCAACAGCAATGCGCGACCGTGGCCCTCGGACAGCTGGTGTCGTTCGATCAAGGTCAGGGCCTCATCCGGCAGCTCCAGCAAGCGGATCAGGTTCGACACGGCAACGCGGCCCCGGCCGACGCGCAGCCCGACTTCCTCACGCGTGAGGCCCAGCTCCTCAATCAGAGCGGCACAGGCGCGCGCCTCCTCAACCGGGTTCAGGTCCTGGCGGGCCATGTTCTCGATCAGCGCCAACTCGACGCTGGCCGCGTCATCGTGGCGGCGCACGACCGCCGGGATGTCGGTGAGCTCCGCGAGCTGGGCGGCGCGCCAGCGACGCTCGCCGGCGATCAGCTCGTAGCGGCCATCCGCCAGGGGACGCACCAGCACCGGCTGGATCACGCCGCGCGCACGGATCGAATCGGCCAGGCCGACGAGCGATTCCTCGTCAAAGTCGCGACGCGGCTGGTTCGGGTTCGGCCCGATCAGATCAAGGGGGAGCTGGCGCAGCTCCTCGGGCTCCTCACGTGGAGAGGCCGCGAGAATCGCCGCCAGACCCCGGCCCATGCCCGGCTGCTGGGCCGTCTTGGATTCGTTCTCAGCCACGCCCTGCTACCTCCTTCGCGAACTCAAAATAGGCGGCGGCACCGTTGGAGTGGGGGTCATGGTGAATGACCGCGCGACCGTGGCTCGGAGCCTCGCCAACCCTCACGTTCCGGGGGATCACCGTGTTGAAGACCAGGTCCGGGAAGTGCTTGCGTACCTCAGCCTCCACGTCCTGGGCCAGCCGCGTGCGCCCGTCAGACATCGTCAGCAAGACGCCGGCGATCGTCAGCCGCGGGTTCAGGTCCCGCTGGACCAG
>JAFMRN010000060.1 GCA_017354065.1 Solirubrobacterales bacterium | reverse complement strand
ACCAGCCAGTGGAAGCGCTCTGACCGGGGCAGCGCCGCGACGGGCCCCGCATCCGTGTCGCCGGCGGCGATCGCGACCAGCGCGGCGAGCTGGGCTTCGATCGCCGACAGGTCGGCGTCCGGCGCCAGCGCGCGCAGGCGCGCGGGATCGAGCTCGGTGCTCGCCCGCAGGTAACCGCGCGTCCGCACGAACACGATCACACCGGCGTTCAGGAACTCCTCACGCTCGACCCGCGGCACCACTCGGATGACGGCGTACTGGAACGGCTCAGCTGCCACGGGCTGCCTCCGCCTGTTGGAGGAACGTGTGTGACCCCGCAAGCCGCGCGCTGAGGTAGGCCACATAGTTGTCGCGCCGGCCTCGGGGTTCGTCCCCGAGCAGGCCGTCCGGGACGCGCGTGAGCACCTCAGCGACCAGCGCCGGCGTCAGCGCTGAGCCGAGCTCCCGGTCGGCCTGGGCCAGGGCCGTGGCCCGGGGAAGCAGCACGTGGTCGGCGATCAGCGGGAACGGGTCAGCCGCGTGGGGGAGGAGGTCGTCACTGGCGTGGTGGCGATACAGCGCCGCACCGTGATCGATCAGGAACGGACGGCCGTGCCAGACAAGCAGGTTCGGGTTACGCGGCGTGCGGTCCACGTTCGTGGTCAGAGCGTCAAACCAGACGATCCGCGAGGCCAGCTCGGGATCGATGCTCTCCGGTCTGGCGGGGGTGTAATCCAACGCGCCCGGCAGGAAGTCCATGCCTACGTTCAGCCCGGCACTGTCAGTCACGAGCTGGTTGATCTCGGGGTCCGGCTCGGTGCGCCCGAGCGTGTCCGGGACGTTCGCCAGCACCAGCTCCGGGACCGGCAGGCCGGCGGCACGGGCCAGCTCCCCGACGATCAGCTCCGCAACCAGGGCCTTGCTGCCCTGTCCGGCGGCGCGGAACTTGACTACATACAGGCCGTCATCGTCCGCCTCAACCAACCCCGGCAGCGAGCCACCCTCCTTCAGCGGAGTCACATAACGCGTGGCGGTGATGCTGCGGAGCACAGCTCAGCCGAGGATGAAACGGTCGACCGCGTGGGCAAAGCCATCCTCGGCGTTGGAGGCGCTGACATGCGTCGCGGCCGCCTGCACGGAGGCCTCGCTCTGGCCCATCGCGACCGACAGCCCGGAGCGCTCGAACATCAGCACGTCGTTGGGCATATCCCCGATCGTCGCGATCTGGCTCGGCTCGAGCCCGTAGTGCGCGGCCAGGTACTGGACGACACCGCCCTTGTTCGCATCCGGATGGGTCACATCCAGGTAGTAGGCCTGTGAGCGGGTGGCGGAGACACGGTCACCAAAGCGAGCCTGCAGTTCCTCACCCTTCTGTGCTACGCGCGGATGGTCGTCGCTGACGCCGACCAGCTTGGCGACACGCTCAGTGATCCCCGACAGTGTCGGAACCACGCTCGGCTTGAACTGCACGGTGTTGGATTCTTTGGCGACGTGGGGGCCGGCACCGTCGGTGACGAACCAGTCAGCGTCCTGGTAGAGCCACACGGACAGGTCACCATCCAGCAGGCCGAGGATCTCTCCGACCAGCTCCGGCGCAACGGTCTTTTGCTGGAGTGGCTGCATGTCGGGTGTGACGATCAGCCCGCCGTTGAAGGCGGCGATAGGGGTCTCCAGGGCGAGCGGCGCGATCAGCATCGCCATGCCGCGCGGCGGCCGCCCGCTGGTCAGGGCGAACCTGACACCGGCGGCGTGCAGTCGGTGAACGGCCGCGATGCTCGCGGGGGTCAACTGTTTCTCCGGCGTGACCAGGGTGCCGTCGACGTCGGCTAGTACCAGGCGGATATCACTCACCGGCGGGAGCATACGGAGTGCACCTGTGACCCGAGTGTGGCGCCCGGTAGTCTCCGGTTCGGTGATCGAGCCGACCGCTGAGGGATACGCGCTGTCACGCACAACCCCGTTCACGGGGGCGGCCAAGGACGCCGCGGACTGGACGGCGAAGAACGCGGGCGAACCGCAGATGATGGCCGGGCTGGCGGAGGCGCGGCTGCTACAGGCGCTGATCGTCACCGGCCGCGCCCAGCGCGTGCTGGAGATCGGCACCTTTACCGGAGTCGGCGCGCTGACCATCGCCGAAGCGCTCCCGCCCGGAGGACACCTCACCTCACTGGAGGTGGATCCCGAGACCGCCGAGACGGCCCGGGGCCACATAGCGGCCAGCCCGCACGCCGCCAAGGTCGAGGTCCTGGTCGGTAACGCGGCGGACACGCTGGCCCGGCTGCCCGGTCCCTTTGACCTGGTCTGGATCGACGCCGACAAGCGCAGCTATCCCGACTACTTCCAGGCCGTCCGGGACAAGCTCTCCGGCCACGGCGTGATAGCGGCGGACAACCTGTTCCGGGACGGCGACACGCTCAACACTGAGAGCACCGACCGCGGCACGCTCGCGATGCGCGACTTTGCCGACAGCGTCCGCGAGGACCCCGAGTTCGACTCCGTGCTGCTGACCATCGGTGACGGCGTGCTGCTGGCCTGGAGGCGTCCACCGGGCTGACCGCTGGCCGCAACGATCGGCCGGGCCACGGGTTTACTCACAAGAGGGTTTCAACAGCAATGAGGGAGAGAGATGCACAACCGCAAGCTCGTGGGAGCGTTCGTGGCCGCCGCTGCACTGGCGGGGCCGGCCGCAGCCGGCGCCGCCCCGCAGAACTACGTGTCGCTCGGCGACTCATACACGTCCGCCTCAGGGGTGCTGCCGCCGGCAGCCGGCGCGCCGCTTGACTGCACACAGTCAGCGGTCAACTACCCGCACCTGACCGCCAAGGCACTCGGCCTGGCACTCACAGACCGCAGCTGCGGGGGCGCCACCACGGCGGACATGACCACCAAGCAGTTCCCGGACCAGCAGCCGCAGTTCAACGCGCTGTCTGACTCGACCAACGTGGTGACTATCGGGATCGGCGGCAACGACAACAACACCTTCCTCGACTCCCTGCTGGACTGCGGCAGCACGGACCTGGCCGACGGCCTGAACATCGGCGCTCCGTGCAAGGCCACCTACGGCAACAAGTTCGCCGACAACATCGCCAAGGACGAGCCGGTGCTGCAGTCCGCCTTTGCCCAGATCCACACCCAAGCGCCGAACGCCAAGGTGTTCGTCGTCGGCTACCCGGACATCCTGCCCCAGAGCGGAAACTGCTGGCCGTTCATGCCGCTGACAACCGGCGACACCGCGTACCTCAACGGGGTGGAGCAGGACCTGAACAGCTCACTGAAGCAGGCGGCCGCCGCCAACGGTGACACCTACGTCGACACGTACACGCCGAGCATCGGCCACGACGCCTGCCAGCCCGAGTCGAACCGCTGGGTGGAGCAGCCGGTACCCGACTCCGTCGCCGCGCCGGTGCACCCAAACACCAAGGGTGAGGCAGCCGACGCTCAGGCCGTGGAGGCGGCGCTGAAGAACGCCGGGGTCTGAGCCCAAGCGACGATCAGACGTGCACGTGCTCGATGTTCAGGGCCGGCGGCGAGGCGGACGGCGCCTTTGACGTGTAGAGCTCGCGGAGCATTCCGCGCTGGAGCACGTAGGGGATCGCGACAGATGCCAGGGCCACGATGACCTGGCCAAAGGCGGCATGGAGCCCGCCGCCGACCATGATCACGAGCAGCACCCCGCTCACCAGGAAGGACGTGAGCCAGACCGTGCTGAGGCCCATGTTGAAGCGGAAGAAGTAGCGCTCGCCGGCCATGTCGGCGGGCGCGACGCGCTGGACGATCGGCATCGTGAAAGGCAGCCGCCGGGCCATGAAGGCACCGATCACCAGCGCTTGGAACAGCTGCGCGCAAGCGACCACGTAGCCGACCAGGGACGCGCTCGGACTGGCCAGCGCGAGCCCCGCGAAGGCGGCGAAGCAAGCGAGCGTTGAGCCCTCGAGGATCAGCTCGTTGTGCTGGCGCCCGGCCAGCAGCTCACGGGCGATCAGAACGGCGGCGCACAGCGCCGCCAGCGCCGGCGCCCAAGCTTTCCCGGGCAGCATCGTCCCGAGGCCGTAGACTATTAGAGGAAGTACGCGGGAGAGAACTGGCATCGGGGGCCTTAGTTCGCCAGTGACCGCGGTTTTCATCTTTGCGGGCGGTAAAGCTTTTCGCTGGCCCGGACGGGGTATCGGAACGAAGCCGCCGGACATATCGCTAATCTAAAGAAGTCCTAGCTTGTGCTGACTAACGAAGAGAGCGCCAACACCGACGGCGACCCGCCGTCGTCTAAGGCTGCATCGCTGGAGTTCCGGAACGTCTCGAAACTCTATGCGGGCCAGAAAGAGCCAGCGGTCAATGACCTCAGTTTCACGGTTGAGGCCGGTGAGGTCTGCGTGCTTGTGGGGCCATCCGGGTCCGGCAAGACGACCGCGATGCGGCTGATAAACCGCATGATCCCGCTGAGCGGCGGTGACATCCTGCTCGGTGGTGACAGCGTGCTGAAGCACGACCCGACCGAGCTGCGCCGGGAAATCGGCTACGTGATCCAGCAGATCGGGCTGTTCCCGCACTACTCGATCGCGGACAACATCGCGACCGTCCCGAAGCTGCTCGGCTGGGACAAGGCCCGCACCAAGGAGCGCGTACGCGAGCTGCTGGCGCTGATCGGCCTCGACCCCGACGAGATCGGCCCGCGTTACCCCTCACAGCTGTCCGGCGGCCAGCGCCAGCGCGTCGGCGTTGCCCGCGCACTTGCCGCGGACCCGCCGCTGATGCTGATGGACGAGCCCTTCGGCGCCATCGACCCGATCAACCGCGAGCGCCTTCAGGACGAGTTCCTGAACCTCCAGGCGCAGGTCAAGAAGACCGTCGTGTTCGTCACCCATGACATCGATGAGGCGATCAAGATGGGGGACAAGATCGCGATCCTGCGTGAGGGCGGCCGCCTGGCCCAGTTCGATTCGCCCGAGCGGATCCTGACCGACCCCCACGATGATTTCGTCGCCCAGTTCGTCGGCGCCGACCGGACCCTGAAGCGGCTCGGTCTCAGCACGCTGGAGGACATCGATCTGGTTTCACCCAACGGGCTGCGGCCCGGACCGGAGACGGTGCCGCTGTCAACCAGCGTGCGTGACGCGCTCTCCCAGGTCCTGTCGCTGAACGGCAAGCCGCTGACCGTCGTCGATCAGAACGACCACGTCGTCGGCCTGGTCACGCTCGAGCTGCTCGGCAGCGTGGTTGGTTCCGAAGACCATCATCAGAGCTGATGTCGCTACTGCTCGCGGCTGGCGGCCCGGTCCTCCCAAACTTCGGCAGCGGTCCCTGCCCAGGGGCGGAGAAGAACGCACTGTTCTGCTCCAACTGGTTCACCCAGAACTGGGGCTCGACGCTGTGGCCCGCGTTGGTCCAGCACGTGCTGCTGACGGCGGTGGCGATCGTCATCGGCTTCATCATCTCGACCGCGCTGGCGTTGCTGGCCTACCGCGTCAACTGGGTCGAACGTCCGATCCTGATCGTCACCTCGATCCTGTACACGATCCCGTCCCTGGCGCTGTTCGAGCTGCTCGTCAACGTGCCCGGCCTGGGGCTCAGCACCACGACGGTTGAGCTCGCGCTGGTCTCCTACACGCTCTTGATCCTGTTCCGCAACACGCTGACGGGGCTCCGCGACGTGCCCGGCGAGGTGCGTGACGCCGCGCGGGGGATGGGGATGTCAGACCGGGAGAGCCTGCTCCGGGTTGAGGTGCCCCTGGCGCTGCCGGCGATCATCGCCGGCGTCCGAATCGCGGTCGTGACCGTGATCTCACTTGCGACGATCGGCGCGTTCCTGATCCATCAGGGACTCGGCTCACCGATCTTCGACGCGGTGACCAACAACGGCGGGTTCAAGACCGAGCTGATCAGCGCCGGCGCACTGGCGATCATCCTGGCGCTGTTCGCCGACGGTCTGTTCGTGCTCCTGCAACGTGTTCTGACTCCGTGGGCCCGAGCCTGATGCACGGTTTGGTGATCTCATCACTGTGGAGCCAGGCGCTCTCCTTCGTCGTGCACAACGGCCACATCGCCGGGCGCTCGAACCTTGAGTCGCTGCTGGGCCTGACGCTGGAGACGCTCGAGGTCTCCGCGCTCGGCATAGTTATCTCCTGCCTGATCGCGCTGCCGATCGGGATCTGGCTCGGTCACATCCACCGCGGGTCGTTCCTGGCGATCAACGTCGGCAACATCTGGAGGGCGCTGCCGAGCCTCGCCGTGCTGGCGATCGGCATGTCGTTCCTGGGGATCGGGCTTGCGACCCTGGAACTCGCGCTGGTGGTGCTGGCCGTGCCACCGATGCTGACCAACGCGTACGTGGCGATCGACGAGGTTGACCGTGACGTCGTGGACGCGGCGAAGGGGATGGGCTTCACAAGCTGGCAGGTGATCCGCCAGACCGAGCTGCCGCTGGCGATCCCGCTGATCTTCGCCGGCATCCGCACGTCGGCGCTGTTCGTGGTCTCGACGGCGACTATCGCCTCGCTGATCGGCTTTAACGGCACGCTCGGCGACATCGTCAACGGCGACGGGTCCTACCCGCAGTTCGGGATCCTCGGCGCCGCGATCTGCATCGCCATTCTGGCCTTGTTGGTGGAAGGGGTGCTGGCGCTCGCCCAGCGCCAGTTGACGCCGCGTGGAGTTAGGGAAAGCGAGCTGCGTCTCGCCCCGATGGAGGAGGCCCCCGTCGGCACATGAGGAATTCGCATCCAAAAACCATGGAGGAGCAATGCAAATGAGTTGGGTTCCGCGCGCAGTGGCGGTTGCCGCGCTGGCGGCAGGCATCAGCGCGTGCGGCAGTTCAAGTTCAAGCACCTCGTCGTCCGCGGCTCCGGCGGGCCCCGCGAAGAGCGGGCCTGGGGTTGGTAAGCCCGCCATCACGATCGGCGACAAGAACTTCTCTGAGGAGTACATCCTCGGCGATCTGTACCAGCAGGCACTTGAGGCCAAGGGCTACAAGGTCAACCTGAAGCAGAGCATCGGCGCCTCAGAGATCATCTACAAGGCGCTGAAGGGCGGCCAGATCCAGATGTACCCGGAGTACACCGGCACGCTGCTAACGGCGATTGCGGGTGACAACAAACCGCCCAACTCCGCTGCCCAGACCTACAAGCTGGCTGACAACTACGTCAAGAAGAACGGCATGGAGCTGCTGGCACAGACCCCGTTCTATGACGCTGACGGCCTGGCGGTCAACAAGGCCTACGCCAAGCAGCACAACCTCAAGACCTACTCGGACCTGAAGAAGCTGGGCAAGGTCAGCATCGGCGGCCCGGCCGAGAACCGTACCCGCTATGACGGCATGGTCGGCCTGCAGAAGGTCTACGGGCTGACGAACCTCCAGTTCCAGCCGATCGCCGAGGGCCTGACCTACAAGGCGCTCGACTCCGGCCAGATCAAGATCGCGACGATCTTCACCACCGACCCGCAGCTGAAGTCGGGCAAGTACGCGGTCCTGAGCGACTCCAAGAAGCTGTTCGGATTCCAGAACGTCGCCCCGGTCGTGAAGGCCTCCGTGGCCAAGAAGGAAGGCCCTGCGTTCACCCAGACGATCAACAAGGTCTCCAAGCTGCTGACGCTCCAGGCGATCATCAAGATGAACGCGGCTGTTGCCGAGAACCAGCAGTCCCCGGCGGTCGTCGCCGCGGACTTCCTGAAGGCCAACGGCCTGGCTAAGTAGTTTCAGGCGTTCCCCGGGCTTTGAGCCCGGGGAACGACCCCAGGCTCCAGTGCCGCGGGCACGATCGACTCCGAGACCGCGCTCAGCTCCTCCGGGAACGCGGCGAGGTTGACGTTGGTGGTGAAGCCCAGCGGCGCTCCGAGCGGGCGGAAGAAGTCATCAAAGTGGCTCGCGACCACCACCGCGGGCTCGAGCCGGCGCAGGATCCGCTGCCAGTAGTCGTAGGTGAAGCCGCGACCGGCGATGCCGGCCAGGAAGATGTCCGCCTTGGTGTCCTGTAGCTGATCGTCAATCAGGTTCGCGCTGCCCTGGTGGTAGAAGCTGGTCCCGCCGACCTGAATATGGATGCCGTACACGGCGCCGCATTTGTAGGCGGAGGGGCTGAGCTCGTCGAGGTGCTCACAGGACAGCGCGCCGTCCATCGGCACCTTGAAGCCGAGCAGCAGCTTGGAGTGCAGGCTGGGGATGAAGCGCACGCGGAAGGGACCCAGCTCATACGTCCGGTGCGGGCTGACCTCCACCGCGCGGTCGGCCAGCCCGTACAGGCCCATCAGCCGGACCAGCGAGTCAGAGCCGTAAGCGGGTGCGTCAAGTGTCTTAGACAACGCCGGGACGTCAATCGCGTGATCGAAGTGGGTATGGCCCAGCAGGATCCCGACCGTCTTGCCCAGCGATCTGCTGAGCAGCGGCGCGTGCGCCGCGGGGTCTGCGTGCGCCGGGGCACGCCTGTTCAGGACCGCGGTCAACGGCACGCGGGACAGGTAAGGGTCTATCAGCAGCGTGTGGCCTTCAAACGTGAGGCGGTAGCCGGCCGTGCCCAGCCACTCAAGCTCCAGCTCCGGCGGCAACGGGATCCGCGCGCGTGCGAGATCTGCCAGCGTCGAGCGGTCGTCACGCTCACGCGTCTCGCGGCGCGCGAGGAAGCGGGCGAGGCTCGAGACGTGGCCTGGCAGCTGGCCGAGCGGGGCGTCGCTGAGCATTCCGCATAGGATTCCATGAGGCACCCGGGACGAGTAGCCGGCTGAGTTCCGGTATTTTGCGGCACTCGACCTATCTGATGGAGCGTTCGCTCAGCGACATCCCGAACGTTGACAGCCTGGTCCATCCCGAGGATGAGGCCGGGGTGGCCGCCGCGATCCGCTTTGCGGCAGACACGGGTGTCCATCTGCGCGTGCGCGGCGCTGGGCACTCTCCACCTGAGGGCTTCGGCGGCGACTCAGAAGACGATCTGGTCCTGTCACTCGACCACATGCGGGAGCTGACGGTCCTCGACGCCGACCAGCGGATCGTCGAAGCACAGGCCGGGATCCACCTGGGCCCGGATCCGGAGGCCGCCGGGGACGGTGGGCTGCCGGAGAACAGCCTGCTGCACCAGCTCGCCCACATCCACGGATGGACGGTGTGTCTGACCGGGGGGATCACCCACCAGACGCTCGGCGGGTTCCTGGCCTCCTGTTCCTCCGGTGGCAGCGTCGCGCACTCGTTCCTGGATCACGTGGTCGGCCTGCGCCTGATCGACGGCACGGGGCAGACCCGGGAGTACCGCGCCGATGACCGCGAGGGCCCCGGCCTGGCAGGTGTGCTGCCAAGCCTCGGGCTGCTGGGCGTGATCGTCTCAGTCACGCTGCGCTGTGAGCCGATCTTCACGATCGCCGGCCAGGAGGCGATAGCGGACCTGAAGGGCGCCGGTATCGACCTGGAAGGCCCCGGCAGCGTCGGCCGCGCATCACTGGCCGAGTTCCTCAAGGAGAACGAGTACGCCCGGATCCAGTGGTGGCCACAGCGCGGGGGTGAGCGGGTGCTGGTCTGGCAGGCCCAGCGAGCGCCGGTCACACCCGGCTTCCGGCCGACTCCCTATGAGCAGTTCACGCGCTACCCGCTCGCCGGACAGGCGCTGTTCTCAACGATCTTCGTGGTCTTCGGGAACCTGCTGGCGCCCGAGCGGATCAGCCGCCTGCTGCGCCGCAACATCGAGGAGGTCGAGACCGAGCTGCAGCCCTTCCGCGAGGCCGGCCGGATCAAGGGGTCGCGGCGGCTGATGGCCGACGGCATCCTCACCGGGATGCGGCTGCTGGCCGCCGGCGCACCCGCGCTGCGCTGGCTGCGGCGCCCGCTGAAGGCGGCGCTGCCGTGGCTGGTGCCGGCCACGCTGAGCACCTTCCTGCCGCTGGATGACCGCAAGCCGGGGATGCGCCGCGGCGAGCCCCAGGCCTTCCATGACTGGTCATGGGAGGGGATCCCGATGGACAACCAGGCCAACGACGTGCTGCTGTGGTCGCAGTTCACGGAGCTGTGGGTGCCGTTGGGCCGCGCGGCGGAGCTGGTCAGGGTGGTCCGCGACTACTTCGCCGAGCCGAAGGACCCGATCGCCTCCTACCACCGCACCGGCCTG
>JAFMRN010000059.1 GCA_017354065.1 Solirubrobacterales bacterium | reverse complement strand
GGTGGGCGCTGCCGCTTGTCGCACACGACGGGATCTTCGTTGGTTGCCCCGGGCTTGAGCTCAGGACCGAGCTCGACGCGACCTGAGGAACCAGGCAACGAAGGATTGGTCTTCGATTGCCGGCAGCGGTGGTCGCGCGCGGAGATGGTGGCCGGGCGTCTGGCCCGGCATGAGTCATCGCGCACGCTGGGGAGTGGCTGTGCTTGAACTGCGAGGTTGACGCGCGCGGATCTGCTCGGCTGGGGATCGAGCTTCCGGCTCGATTCGGGTTTCCTCGCGCGCGGGATTGGGATGGCTGGCGATTTGCTGCCACCGCGCACCCCGGACACCCATGCGATGGAGCCGCGCGGTGCACCGTCCTGATCCCTGCGACCAGGGTGTCGACTGGCTTGCCGACAGCGCTCAGATTCCTGGCTGCATCTGGCCGGTTTTGTTGTTGACCCCGCGTCCCCTTCGTGTCCCCGGGGTCAACCACAAACCCTTGTAGTGAGTGTTGGCTCGGAGGTGTGTGGGCGAGGTCGATTCAGGGGATCAGGACGGTGCAAGACGAGTTGGGGACGGGTTGCACCCCGGGATGGGCGGTGGCAGGGTGGTCAAGGGTGCAAGACCCCGGTGCTTCGAAGGTGGGTCCCGGACGCGCGGCCGTGAGCCGGTCGGCGTGCTGGGCGTCGCGGCGTCTCCGGGTAGGGTTCTGGCTTGTGCCGCCGTTAGACGGCTGTCAGGATCCTGAGCGTATGGGGTGGCGTACAGGGCAAGGATTGCCGGGATCGGTTGTCATGGGCCGGCTGCGGTGGCTCGCCGACGATGCTGGGCAGGATCTGATCGAGTACGTCGGCACGCTCGCGGTCGTGGCGATCTTGATCGGCGCTGTGATCGCGATCGTCCCGTCACTAGGCCGCTCGATCACCCACGGGATCAGCTGTGAGATCAGCGCATTTCTGAGCGTCGGCAGCAGCTCCTCGTGCTCATCGCAACCAGCCGCCAGTGCGCACGGAGCAGGTCACACAGCCGGGGCACCTCCGTCCAAAGCTCCGACCAGCCTGAACAAGGGGACGCAGCTATCCCAGCGATACAGCAAGGATGCGCCTAGCGCAGCGGCGCGTGAGAGAAGGCTCCTTGGGAACTTCGCGCCGAGTGGTGCGAAGCCGCCTTACGGGTTCTGGGTGAGTGAGGCCCACGGTACGAAGGCGAAGTTCTACAACGAGTTGGTCCTTCAGGGCAAGTGGCCACCGATGCCGTCCAATTGGCTTCAGATGAGCGTCGCGCAGAGAGAGAAGTTCGACTGCGAGGCGGTCGGTCACTTCGCGGATGAGCAGAATAACCCGGAGGGAGACGGAGGCTGTGGCGGCAACCAGCAGGTCCGTGATCAGGTTCTGGAAGGTCACATCACGCCTGGCGGGGTGGTGAACGCGTTTGCGGTGCTTGGCACGGGAGGACTCGGAGAAGAATCTGAAGGCCTTGAGACGGCTGCTCAAACGCTTCTTGATGATGCGAGCACTGAAGGCACCGAAGAACTCTCGCCCAGCGAGCTAGACCAAGCGATAAGCCGCGGAACCGAAAAACCGGATTCGGGGAACCCAACGCCGAATACCCAAGACCGAGACGCAGGAGGCAGGTTCGCCAAAGGCAACAGCGGTCAGATCGCGAAGGACAAGGAAGAGCAGGGGCTTGCGGCTTATGAGAAGGATGTAGGCAAGCCGGTTATCAGGCAGCAGGTGAATGCTTCTATTCCCGGGCAGCCCGCAGTGTCGGGCGGGGGCCGACTCTATGATGGGCTGGTCGAAAACGCGGACGGTACGTACCGCGGGATCGAGATCAAGAGCGGCTCCGCAATCCGGAAGTACGGTGGCACGCAGAAAGCGTTCGATGACGCTGTGAACTCTGGACATGCGGCGACCGCGAAATTGAACGGGAAGACGATCAAGATCACGTCTGTGGTCGTAAGAGAGGTCCCATAAGTGCTGGCTACACACGTATGGTCCATGAACGGAGACGGCAACACCGACCTCCCGGGAACGCCAGCGAGTGTCGAGGCGGAACTCCGCGAGCTGATTGGTCGCCTGAACGGCCAGAACCGGTTCGCGTTTCTCCTGTGGCGACTACCAGATGGTCGGTCGCTTCATCAAGTTGGCCCCGACGATGATGCCCGAGGCCACTACATCCAGTGCGCGGGCAATTTCGATGGCCGCTTGACGACCGAGCTGAGAGAACTGGTCGACGGCGTGCCTCACCAGTACGTGCTGGGCCGTGCTGCGGACGACTCGACCGAGGCAGATCAGGAGGTGCCGTACGCGAACCACGCGCAGTACGTGCGCCCGAACGAGGTACTGACGGGGCCAGAGGTCGTGGATCTGTTCATCGAGTACTACCGCACTGGCGACATTCCTGCAGGGTATGTGCGCCGAGAGCTGGAGCTGTAGTTCCAGCTCTCTTCGATCCCAGCCGCCATAGGCAGTACCGCAGGAAACGGTAGCTGCCGAGCTGGTCACAGGAAACACCGGACAGTGTCTCAGTTGCCGCCGCTGAGAGCTTGTGCAGGCGTCAGATAACGGGCGGCGATGGCGCGCGAGTCACGGCGCAGGCGGAACTCGACCCAGCACCGCCGAGTTGCTTTCCTAGCCGCACTGGCAGACGCCGATGCCCTCCTCCTGTAGGACCTCGCTCATCGCAACGCCAAGCGCCCGGCGTTGGAACGGGGTCAGGTCCTCACGGAGCCAGCGCAGCACCGGCTCGTTGCCGGCTTCGTCCGCGTAGAACTCGAGCGTGAACTTCGGCTCCGGGCTCAGGCTGGATCATCGCTCACGGGCCACACGGTTGGTTCATAGGGGACCTCATCGCCGTTGAACGCATGCGTCAGCCGCGCCGCGTCCCCACGACGAGCCCTGGCGTGCAGGTAGCGCTCCGTGGTGCTGAGCTTCGCGTGGCCCATGAACTCCTTCACCGTCGCCGGATCGAACTCGCGGATCACAAGCGTCCCGAAGCTGTGGCGCAGGTCGTGGAAGCGGAGTTTGCGGATCCTGGCCGCGTCCTGTGCACGCCCGTAGCGGCGTCGCAAGGCTGACGGATCGAGCCGATCTCCAAGGCTCCCACAGAACACAGGGTCATCCCGATCGGTAAAGCGTCCGCGCTCGGACAGCTTCGCCAGCGCGGCTGCCGGCTGGTCCGCAAGCGGCACCGCTCGCCACTTCCGCGACTTGGTAGAGCGCAGCTCGCCGCCTGAATACGCGGCCTCGACCAGCAGCCGGGCGTCCTCGAAGCTGACGTGGCGCCAGTGCAGCGCGAGCAGCTCACCAAGCCGCAGCCCGGTAAAGGCGGCCACGATGTAGATGCAGGCGTCCTGCTCGTCTTCCAAAGCCCGCTCTAGGCGCTCCGCATCGGATACGGCAGGGCGTCGCGGGTCGCGGTGTAGCCCGGCGCGCGCCGCGCGCGCCAGCGCGAGCACCTCCTCCGGTGAGTAGGTGTCAATCGGCTTGGGGTCGGACTCGCGCCGCTTCACCGTCCCGTGCACCGGGTTCTCGAAAACTCCGTACTCACCGTCGGCGATCGCGTACTCAAACACGGAGGCGACGACCTGGCGGTGTTTATTGACTGTGCGTGGCGAGATGTCCTCGTGGTCGAGTGACTCAAGCCAGTGCTTCACATCGATGGTGCTGATCGCCTCGATCGGGCGGTCGCCAAAGGTGCGGTGGATCCGGCCTGCCGGTGCGCGGCCGCGTTTACGCGGCACGGTGTCGGCGGGTGCCAGCATGTAGCGGTAGTCGGCCAGCGTCGAAGGCTTCGCGCCGACGACGTGCTCCAGATGCTCGAGCCAGCCATCTGCCGCCTCGGAGAACAGCTTCGGGCGCTTCGGCTTCGGCTTCGGCAGCTTGGCGGCGTGCGCCTGGATCGCGAGGTCGAGTGCGACGATCGCTCCGCGCTGATCGAGGAACCCGTCTGCCGGGCGGCCGCGGCGTTTCTTCCAGCCATCGCCCGAGCGCTCCACCCAAGCCGGTCCCAAGCGCTTCTTGACCTGACGCCGGGTCGGGTCCCGCCACTTGCCGTAGTAGACGGGTCCGCCGTCCCGCTCGACGATCAGAACGTTGCCCGTGGGTCTCCTCGCCATGCGTGAACGATACCTCTCCCACAACCCGAAAACTCGCGGGTACCACCGCGGGTACCAAACCTATCTGAGACAAGTCTCAAAAAGGGGCCTATAGATAAAGGGAATTCCCTGTATCTACGGGATTTTGACCTCGCGCAGACGGCCTGTCACGCCGGAGGTCGCGGGTTCGAGTCCCGTCGCTCCCGTTTCTAGACGGGCCGCGAGGCTGCCGGCTAGCGATCATGCGGCGACGTAGACTCCCCGGCGACGTGTCCCGCAAGGCGGACATCAAGCAGTTTCGGCAGGCTTGCAGGGAAGCGGGCCTGACAGCCACGGAGCGTTATGAAGCCAGCGCGGCGCTACACACCGAGAAAGCCTCGGACGCGCGCGGGAAGGACATGAGCTATGCGGAACTGGTCTCCTGGCTGCGAGAATGGAAGTCCTCATGGCAAGCGTCGTAGCCTTGGATGCGTCACCCGCGACAGTGTTGCGCTCGCTGCGAGGCACGATCACCCTGGCGCGCACCGCTTATCCGGACGTTCTTCACGTCGAAGTCCGCGATGCTGATGGCGGCTTGTGGCGTCTGGCGACCCAAGACGCCAACTGGTCGCCCGCTGATCCGCAACAGCTCCAGGGGAGCGCCGTCGAGGACGCTCAGATTGACGAGCGCACCGGCGGGCTTCAATGTGCACTTTCCGATGGCTCGTCACTCCTGATCAAGCCGGGTCAGGCTGGAGCGACGGACGATCCGCCCTACTGGGAGTTGATCAGCCCTGCGGGCGTCGTCCTGGAGTTCGGGCCCGGCGTTCGTTGGCAGATTAGTAGCGCTGATGCCCCTGCCAGCCCACGCCGCTAAGGCACTCCCCAAATGACGATCGTGACCGCCAAGGAATGGTGGGATGCGGGTGCAACCCACTCCGTTGATGTCAACGGCGTTCAGCGGACGGTATTCATCCGCGACGAGGGCACCGGTCCAACGGTCACGTTGTTGCATGGCTTTCCCGGCTCCTCACTGGAGTGGGCCGGGATCTGGGAGGCATTGGTTGCAGAGCGCCGGGTGATAGCCGTCGACCTCCTCGGTTTCGGCAACACCGATAAGCCCCGGCGTCACTGCTACCGGCTAGATGAGCAGGTGGAACTTGTGTTGGCCGTCTGGCGGCAGCTGAACGTTAATCGCACTGCGGTCGTCGCGTACGACTACGGGGCGATCGTCGCGCAGCTACTGCTAACGCATCACGCGCGACCGGAGATCACACGCGCGGTTCTGCTCAACGCCAGCGTGTATCCAGAGCTCTACCGGCCCGAGCCGATCCAGCGAGCGCTGCTGGTGCCCGGTGTCAGTCAGCTGGTGTGGCGACTGATGAGTGAGCCCGTATTCCATCGCTCCTGGGCACGGGTTTTCGGGCCGGAGTATCCACTCGATCCCGCCACCAGCCACGAGCATTGGCTCGCGCTCCAGCATGGCGACCCTGAAGGTGATGCCCAGCGCCGCGTGTTGCGGTACATCCCGGAGCGCGCGGCTCGCAGTGACGAATTGACGGCCGCGCTCAATGCGGATACGCCGCTGTCCTTTCTATGGGGCATGGCGGACCCGGTGTCCGGTGCTGTCGTGGCGGACGCGATCCGTGGTCGTCAGTCAGACCCTGATCTGGTCGAATACCAGGGGGTCGGTCACGCGCCCCATCTTGAGATTCCCGACCGGGTTGTCGAAGACCTGCTCAAGCGGATCTGACGCGGTGCTCTACACTCAAAGCCGGTTGAGCATCCGCTCAGCTAACAGCGTGTCCAGCGTTTCCGCAGTTGTTGCTCAGCACCCTCCGCGTCTCGCAGTACACATACCCCGGAGGGGAATCAACATGGCAACAGGAACCGTCAAATGGTTCAGCGATGAAAAGGGCTACGGCTTCATCACGCCCGATGATGCCGGCAAGGACCTCTTTGTCCATCACAAGTCGATCCAGGGCCACGGCTTCAAGTCCCTGCCTGAGGGCGCGAAGGTGAACTTCGACGCTGAGCAGGGACCCAAGGGTCCGGCTGCCGCGAACGTAGCCCAGCTCTAGTAATCGGCTGCGGAGGGCCCTTTGAGGGCCCTCCGCGATTGAGCGCCGCCGGGACTCGGCTCTCAGCCAGTGGCTTCATCGCTGAAAGCGGTCTCGTGTGCGCTCCGTGGCAGTCGCTCAAGCTGATCGAGCTGATCGGTGAGCTTGGCGCGGATACGTCCGATGGCCTCGGGGCCAAGCGGCAGCCGGAGTGGAGAGCCCGGAGTGTTGACCGCTTCAAGGATCGCTTTGGCCGCCAGTGCCGGATCGTTCGGCTGCTGTCCGTCCTGGTTGGCGAACCGGTCGCGAAGCCGCCCGGCCGGGGTATCACGGTAAGCGTCGAGCTGCGCAGCGCGGTGTATGGAGCGCCCGGCGAAGTCTGTGCGAAACGGCCCTGGTTCGACGATCGTTACGCCGATGCCCCACGGCTCAACCTCGGCCGCGAGCGCTTCGGAGAGACCTTCCAGAGCGAACTTCGATGTGGCATACGCGGCGTGTCCAGGGTTGGCGACCATGCCGCCGACCGACGACATCTGCACGATGTGTCCGGATTGTTGGCGGCGCATGTGGGGCAACACCGCTCGGGTCATGCGCAGCACACCGAATACGTTGGTTTCCAACACTAGGCGCAGGTCTTCATCGACCAACTCCTCGACTGCTCCGATCAGGCCATGCCCGGCGTTATTGACGAGCACATCGATCCGGCCGTGACGTGCGATCGTCGCTTGTACGGCCCGTTCAACTGACTCCGGCTGGTGGACGTCAAGGACCAGGGCGTCATCGAGACCGGATGGGTTACGTGCTGTTGCGACCACCCGGTCGCCCTGCTGGCTGGCGGCCTCAGCGATCGCGTGTCCAAAGCCAGAGTTCGCACCGGTGATCAGCCAGACCTTCGTATCTACCGTCATTCTCCACCCTTCCGCGATGTATCTTGAGCTTCAAGATATCACTTACCTTGATACTCAAGAGAGATGGATGAACCGACCTCGGATTCCGTAGAGCGCGAACTATCGACGTGGCTGGCCCAAATGGAGGGGGCGGACCCGCGTGTCGAGGCTGCTCGGCAGCGGATCGGTCGCCTTGCCCGCTTGTTCGCGCGCAGCCTCGAACAGGTTGCGGAGGACCAGGAGATGAGCCTGGGCGACTGGGAGGCGCTGTCGGTGATCGTTCGCGCCGGCGGTCGCTGCACACCGAAGGAGCTAGCAGAGGCCTTGGGCCTCACCTCCGGCACGGTCAGCGTGCGGCTGGAGCGGCTTACCCGTGCCGGACTGGTGCAGGCGGTCACGCACGCGGATGGGCGCTCGCGGCCCGTGGCAGTCACCAGCCAAGGGCGGAAGCGGTGGCGCGAGGCCACCGCCGCGCGAACGCGCGCCGAGCAAGAACTCTTTGGTGTGCTCGAACCGGAACAGCAGGATGAACTCAACAACGCGCTGCGTGTCCTGCTGAACCGATACGAGTCGGTGTTTGGGGAAGCCTCTCGGCACGATCGGACTGATGTCGGTTAGGCCCGTTCGCTGATCCAGGCTCGGAGCCACAAGCCCCGGTTCCGGGATATCCGTCTGAACGTTGCGGCAGCCTCGTTCTCCACCGACTTGCCGGATGCCGCTACGGCGTGCTCGTAGGCGCGCGGGTAATGAATAGCGTCAGGTTGGCCCACTCCTGCCGCGTGTCGATCGCCCGGGACACTGAGTCCAGGATCGCGCCGAACTCGCCATGGTCGATGCCGACGACGATCCCAAGACCGGCGTGCGCGCGGTCGGCCTCGGCCCATCGGCGCGCGATCACGGTGAAGTCCTTGACGTCGAAGGTGATCATCGTTCGCTGCTCTTCAGTTGCGAGCTGGAGGAGTTCCTCGTCCTGTAGGCCATCGAGCCCCCGTTCCTCGTCCGCCGCGCGAACATCATGGCCGCGCTCCCGTAGCGCCCGCGCGATCCGCGGGCCCGAGATATGCGCGTCAAGGAACAGCCGCACCGCGGTTACGCGGTGGCATCGCCGGACGCGATGAACGGATGCTCCTCGCGAAGCTGCTCAAGCGTGCGACGGTTCTCGGCGATTGCGGCGTCGATTTCCTCCGGGAAGCGCTCGTAGTAGCCGAGCGCCAGTCGGATGTGGCGCTTGTTGAGTGCTTCGCCCGTGGCCATTGTCTCGACCGAGGCGATGTCCTGGTAGGCGTCGATGATCTGCCAAACGTCGAGGGCGGTTCCGATCACCCATGCGCGCCGCTCCCAGTCGGTCCCGCGGAACGCGATTCCAGGGAATAGGCGCATCCGCAACGCCTCATCGGCAAGTGCTTCGAAAAGGGCGCTCCGACTGCGACCCGTTCGGCGTGCCTCTCGGTCCACCAGGGCCTCCAGCTCAGGAGAGATGCGCACGCTGACGGGTGAGGACTTCGCCATGACTACATTGTAGTCGCGACATCCTCGACGCCTGGGAGCAGTTGCGACCCCTCTCCTGTGCTGGCAACCTGTGTGCTTGTGCGGTTCAGGGGTGTGGCATGGATGGCTGGAGTTACCCTGTTGATCACAGGATGCGGCAGCGGCACGGAGTCCGGTCCGGGGCCACTGGTGAAGAGTTCCGATGGCTCGTTCACCACTGTCCTGCCTGCAGGATTCCATAACGCGATCGGCGCACGGAGGAGGGCGGGTGACCCGCTCCTTCAGGTCATGTCGCGTGCCGGGTTGGCGGTCCTGGTCTTCAGGGCTCAAGCCCCGCCAGTGACCCTCGACCTCTGGGCCGGGCAGATGCTCGTGCTTCAGAAGAGGACCAACCCGACGCGACTATTACGTGATCCAGGGCTGGGCGCCAAACGGCCAGGGACGGGCGCTTGGGTCAGTGATCAGCAAGATCGACGCCGGCTGGCACTGGAAATGAGCCTGTGGCACTCAAGGCAGTCATCTTCGACATCGGTGGCGTCCTTGAGGTCAACCCGGCTACCGGCTGGCAGCAACGCTGGGCACGCCAGCTCAGTATCGACACCACAGAGTTAGGCCGCCGTCTCAGTGGCATCTGGGCGGCCGGCGAAGTGGGCCGATCGACCCTCGATGAGATCGAGCGGCGTACGGCTCAAGCCCTCAACCTCGACGCTGAGCAAATACACGCTTTGACGGCCGATGTCTGGGCGGAGTACGTGGGCACCCTGAACCAAGACCTGGCCCAGTACCTCGAGTCACTGCGCCCGCGCTTCAAAACGGCGGCGTTGAGCAACAGCTTCGTCGGAGCGCGGGAGCGTGAGGAAGCGGCTCATCGGTTCTCCGAGCGCTTCGACGTGATCGTCTACTCACATGAGGAGGGCTGCCTGAAGCCGGACCCGCGGATCTACCGTACAGCGTGTGACAGGCTCGGCGTCAGCCCGGAGAAAGCCGTCCTTGTCGATGACGTTCAAGCGAACGTCGACGGAGCCCGTGCGGTCGGGATGCACGGGCTCCGTTCCATTGACAACGAGCAGGCAATGCGCGAGCTCAGCTCTTGCGTTGGCTGAGGTTGTAGACGGTCTCACCACCAACGGTCTGTGACTTGTAGTGAGCCTTGACCCACTGTTCTATCTTCTGCTCGCTGCCGGAGTTCATCCGCCCGCCAAAGCGACGCGAGCGTGAGCCGCCGCGGCCGGCGCCACCCGGACCACCACCGCGGTTACTGACTATGTAGTAATGGATGTCACCGGCACTCACATCCTGCTGGAACTGGGCGAGTGTAATTTGGCCGCCCTCACCGTCAAAGCCGCCGATCGCCGCGACAGGAGCGCCGTTGGAGGCGAGCTCCAGGGAGGCGGCACTCTGTGACCCGTCGGTGATCGCAGCCCAGCGGTAGTTCTTGCTGTTCTTCAGCAGGTTTGCGACCGCCGCCGGCGCCTTGGTCTCACCCATGCCGCCAAAGCCACCGCCGCCGGGGGGAGCACCAGCGCCCCCGGCGGGAGCACCTGCGCCGCCACCGGGAGCACCAGGGCCGCCAGTGGGAGC
>JAFMRN010000237.1 GCA_017354065.1 Solirubrobacterales bacterium | reverse complement strand
AGCGCGGGCCACAGACGATCGATCTCGGTCACGACGCGGCCGGCCGTCCGGTCACGATCCAGGAAGACCACTTGGCGGCGCACGGGTTGATCCTCGGCGCCAGCGGCGCGGGTAAGTCGACGACGCTGATGCGGATCGGCGCCCATCAGATCCAGCGCGGGCGCCCACTGATCGTGATCGACCTGAAGGGCTCCCCGGACCTGGCGGCCAAGCTCGGAGCCCAGGCGAATGCCGCCAACCGCCGCCTGCGGATCTGGACCCCCGAGGGCCCGGAGCTCTGGAACCCGCTGGCACACGGTAACCCGACCGAGCTGAAGGATCGCCTGATCGGCGCCGAGCGGTTCTCGGAGCCGCACTACCGCCGCGCCGCCGAGCGCTACGTGCAAACCGCGTTCACGGTGATGCAGGAGCTCGGCATCACCCCAACGCTCGCGTGGACCGTGGACCTGCTGGAACCCAAAACCCTGATGACGGCCGCACGCGAGCTGCCCGACCCCCGCTCCCAGCAGGTCACCGCTTACCTGCGCGGCCTGTCCCGTGATCAGCTCAGCGCTGTCCGCGGGCTCGGGTCCCGCCTGGCCGTGCTGAGCGAATCCCACGCCGGCCGTTACCTGGAACCGGACCCAGCAGCACCCGGCATCGACCTACGCGGAGCCCTCAACGGTGGGGACGTCGTCCTGTTCAGCCTGAACTCCAGCAGCTATGGCAGCCTCGCGGCTCAGCTAGGCACGCTGGCCGTACAGGACCTCGTGAGTGCCGCCGGCGCGCGGCTGAACCAGGCATCGCGAGAGCCCGCGATCGTCGCGCTCGACGAGTTCTCCGCGCTCGGTTCAGAGCAGGTCGTGGCGCTGATCGCCCGCGGCCGCGAAGCGGGCGTCAGCGTGATGCTCGCGACCCAGGAGCTGGCCGACCTGGACCGCGCCGGCCCCGGGTTCCGCGACCAGGTGATCGGCTCGACGGCGCTGAAGATCGCCCACCGCCAGGACGGCCCGCGATCCGCAGAGCAGGTCGCGGCTATGGCCGGCAGCACCCAGGCCTGGGAACAGAGCTACAGCGACGCGCGCGACAGCCGCCAGTCTCGCGTCAACACCCGGTTGGTGGACAAGCCCGTCGTCGACCCCGCTCAGATCCAGACGCTCGCCACCGGTGAGGCGATGGTCCTGACCAAGACGCCCAGCACCAAGGTCCGCATGGCGCGTATCGCGCCGCTCAAGTCGGACCGTGGACTGGAGCGTGAGTAAACGCTCAGCCGCCGCCGGCGCCCGGCGTCACCCGGAACGCGTCAAACACCGCGTCGATATTGCGCAGCCGGTTGATCGCCTGATCGAGCGTGCGCGTGTCGCCGACCTCGACCACAAAGCGGTTGCGGACCATCGGCTCGTTCACGGTGATGTGACCGTCGAGGATGTTGATGCCGGCGTCCGCGAAGGTGCGTGACATGTCCTCGAGCAGGCGATAGCGGTCCCAGCCCTGCACCTCGATCTCTACTCGAAACGAGGTCTCGGAATCGCCCTCCCAGGAGACCGGCGTGAAGCGCTCCGGATCCTTGCGCAGCACCGCGACGTTCGGGCAGTCCTCACGGTGGATCGTGATCCCCCGCCCGAGCGAGATGTAGCCGACGATCTCATCGCCCGGCACCGGCCGGCAGCACTTGGCGATCCGCAGCATCACGTCGTCCACGCCGTCCACCACGATCCCGAACTTGGAGGAGGTCGACGTCGGCCGCTCGCGCCGGCGCCGCGTCGTCGCCAGCAGGTCATGCGCGGCGGTCTGCTCAGGCTCAGCGGGCTCACCCTGCTTGAGCTTCTGCATCACCTTGTTGATGACCACCTGGGGCTTGATCTTGGTCGCGCCCAGGGCGATGTAGAACTCCTCACCCTTGCGGAAGCCCATCTCCCGGATCACGTCGGCGAGCAGCGGCGAGGCGACGATCTTCTGCGCCGGCAAACCCTGTTTGCGCAGCGCCTCCTGTAGCAGCTCGCGGCCGGTGTGCTCGGTATCGCGGCGGTTCTCGGCCTTGAACCAGTCCTTGATCTTGTTCCGGGCGCGGGTCGTCTTGACCAGCTGCAGCCAATCCCGCGAGGGGCCGCGTTCGCGCTTGGAGGTCAGAACCTCGCAGATGTCGCCGGAGCGCAGCTGGTAGGACAGCGGCACGATCTTGCCGTTGACCTTCGCGCCGACGCAGCGGTGCCCGACGTCGGTGTGGATCTCATAGGCGAAGTCAAGCGGCGTGGCCCCGGCGGCGAGCGACTTGACCTCGCCCTTGGGGGTGAAGACAAAGACCTCATCCTCGAACAGGTCGACCTTCAGCGTCTCGACGAACTCCTTGGAGTCGGTCATGTCCTGCTGCCACTCGACCAGGGAGCGCAGCCACTTCAGCTTGCCGTCAGTACCACCGGTCGCGCCCGGCTTGTTCGTACCCGAGCCGTTCTTCGGGTCGTCCTTGTACATCCAGTGCGCGGCGATCCCGAGCTCCGCCAGGTCGTGCATCTCGCGCGTCCGGATCTGGATCTCCAATGGGCGGCCTTCGGGCCCCACGACCGTCGTGTGCAACGACTGGTACATGTTGAACTTGGGCATCGCGATGTAGTCCTTGAACCGCCCTGGCAGCGGCTTCCACAGCGCGTGGATCACGCCGACCGCGCCGTAGCAGTCCTTGACCGAGTCGACGATCACGCGCATCGCGGTGAGGTCGTAGATCTCGTTGAACTCGCGCCCCTTCTTGGTCATCTTCGCGTAGATGGAGTAGAAGTGCTTGGCGCGGCCCGAGATCTCGGCCGAGATGCCGACCCCGTCCAGCTCTTCGAGCAGGTAGTCCCCGGCCTCGTTGACGTAGCGCTCGCGGTCGTCACGCTGCTGGGCGACCAGGCCCTTGATCTCGTTGTACTTGCGCGGGTGCAGTGTCTGGAAGGCCAGGTCCTCCAGCTCCCACTTGATCGCGTGGATGCCGAGCCGGTGGGCGATCGGCGCGTAGATATCCAGCGTCTCCCGCGACTTCTCGATCTGCTTCTGCTTCGACATCGCGCCGATGGTCCGCATGTTGTGCAGCCGGTCGGCGAGCTTGATCAGGATGACCCGGATGTCCGAGGCCATCGCCACCATCATCTTGCGGTAGTTCTCAGCCTGGGCCTCATCACGCGACTTGAAGGTCAGGCCGGTCAGCTTGGTGACGCCGTCGACGAGCCCGGCAATCTCATCCCCGAAGTCAGCGCGGATCTCATCCAGCGACGCCGACGTGTCCTCGACCGTGTCGTGCAGCAGCGCGGCGCACAGCGTCTCGGTATCGAGGCGCATGCCGGCGCAGATCTTCGCGACCGACACGGGATGGACGATGAACTCCTCACCGGATTTGCGGAACTGGTCGGCGTGGTGGGTGCAGGCGTAACGGAACGCGTCGGCGACGCGGTCGCGGTCGATCGGCAGCGCCACACTTTCGGCATGCTCTGAGACGACCGCGAACAGGTCCCGGAGCAACTGCTCCTCACGCTCGGTCAGCTGGCCGGCGGCAGGGGCAGACATGTCCTGACCGGAGTTCTCCGGTGGACGCGTCAGCGGTTCGGTGTTGCTGCCCTCAGGTATCGCTTGCCTTCCTCATAAACCTCGGAATAGGCCTGGAACGCCGCCGATCGCTCAAGCTCGGTCGGCTGAGCGGCGGCGAGTGCCAGGGCCGGCAGTTCCGGGTCGAGGCTGACGAGCTCCAGCTCCGTGAAGACCCGCAGGAGGCGCCCCGCCAGCCGGGCAGAACGCCGTTGCGATCCATCGCCACGGAGCAGGTGCTCGAGCTCCTCGCCGGCGACCCTCCCCCGTTCCCGTAGGCTCCGGTAGAGGGCCACGAGCTGGTCACGGAGTCCGTACTCCCGCTCGTGCATCTGCTGGCTAAAGCGTACTTCAGCCGCGCCCCAAGCCAGATATGCGAACCCGGACCCGACTTTGTAGGCGGCGACCTGGTCGCGGCCGAGCGGCGGGTCGAGCACCACGATGTGGGCGAATCCCTCCGCCAGATAGGGCTCTTCAGCGAGCGTCTCATGGCTGATCAGCGCGAACCCGCCGGTCCGTCCCCGGAGCTGTTCGGCGCGCCGCTGGGCATCTGCGCAAACCACCAGAACGCCAGTGGCGCCGGTATCGG
>JAFMRN010000003.1 GCA_017354065.1 Solirubrobacterales bacterium | reverse complement strand
CAGCACGGTCGCGTAGACGACGACGTGCACCCACCAGGCGTGCACCACGCGGCCGCGTTCGATGATCAGCACCAGCACCATCGCGATCTGGAAGCAGGTCTTCAGCTTGCCGAACCGGGACGCGGGGATCACCACACCCTGCACCGAGCCGGCGGCGGCGCGCAGCACCGTGACCGCGAACTCGCGCGCTATCACCACGATCGCGACCCACACGGCCAGGCGGTTCACCGACACCAGCACCAGCAGCGCGCTGATCACCAACAGCTTGTCCGCGATCGGGTCCATCAGCTTGCCGAAGTTCGAGACCAGGTCGTTGCGTCGCGCGAGCCATCCGTCAAGCGCGTCGGTCAGCGACGCCGCGACGAACACCACCGCGGCGAGGATGTCTCCCGTGTCGGTCTTCTGCACCAGCGCG
The DNA here is from genome assembly GCA_017354065.1 of Solirubrobacterales bacterium. GTDB lineage: Bacteria > Actinomycetota > Thermoleophilia > Solirubrobacterales > Solirubrobacteraceae > Palsa-465. The sequence goes on along the minus strand of JAFMRN010000003.1, from coordinate 22,774 downwards.
AGGACCAGGACCGGCACCATCACGATCCGTACCACCGTCAGGATGTTGGGGAGCTGACGCGCCAGGTCGGGGCGGTTCACGCGGGGGATCTTGTCAGGGTCCGCGCCCGGGGGTCATCCGAGTTTTGGGCGCTATAGCGCCCATAAGCGTGCTCTCCCCCGACCTCGCTAGGGTTCAGGCCATGCCTCTAGTCCCCATGGTCGTCGAGCGCACCGCACGTGGTGAGCGCGAGTTCGACATCTACAGCCGGCTCCTGAACGAGCGAATCATCTTCCTGGGCACCCCGATCGATGACGACGTCGCGAACCTGATCGTCGCCCAACTGCTGCATCTGGAGTCGAGCGACCCGGACAAGGACATCTCGATGTACATCAACTCCCCCGGCGGGTCGATCTACTCGGGCCTCGCGATCTACGACACGATGCAGTTCATCAAGCCGCAGGTCCAGACGATCTGCGTCGGTGTCGCGATGTCAATGGGCTCGCTGCTGCTGATGGCCGGCGCTAAGGGCAAGCGCTTCGCGCTGCCCAACAGCCGCATCCTGATCCACCAGCCGAAGGCCGGTTTCGAGGGTCAGTCAAGCGACATCGAGATCCAGGCCAACGAGATCCTCGCGATCCGCCGGCGCACGGATGAGATCTACTCACACCACACCGGCCAGACGATTGATCAGGTCCACGCGGACATGGAGCGTGACCGGTTCTTCAAGCCCGAGGAAGCCGTCAACTACGGCCTGATCGACAAGGTCATCGAGCGCCACTAACCCACAAGGCAAAGTCCCGGCACGGATCGCTAGGTTTCCACCCATGGCCGATCTTGACGACGACGACATCAAAGACGACCGCACCGCCACCAACCCGCTCGGTGCCGAGTTCGACGACCCGGACAAGCTGGACGACCTGGACGACCTGGACGACTTCGGCGATGAACCCGAAGACGACGAGGACGAAGACGAGGAATAGCTAAGCGACGCGGTAGTGGCCCGTGGCTACGCGCACGGCGCCACCGCCGACCTTCACCGGGCCTCCCTCCGTGGCGGTGGCGATCAGCGTTGAGGGCCGGCCGATCTCCACGCCCTGGGTCAGCTCCAGGCGCGTGCCGGCCCGATGCAGTCCGTGGCGCACCAGATGCAGCGCGACCGGCCCGGCGGCAGAGCCGGTCGCCGGGTCCTCCGCCACGCCGAGCGCGGGCGCGAACATCCGCAGCTTCGCGGTTCCGGCGCCGGTGCTAGCGACAGCTGAGAGCTGCACGCCAAGCGCCTCAAGGCGGCCCATGTCGGGCCGCAGCGACGCGACGTCGTCAAGCACCACGACGGTGTGCGTCGGCCCGTTCGTGTAGGACTCGATCGGCGCCAGCGCCCGCTTGACGCCCAGCGCCGCCAACAGCTCGGCATCATCACCGCGAAACGGCTCGATGCTCGGGTAGGGCTGATCCATCTCCCCGTAGCCCTCCGCAACCGTGACCACCACCGGGCCCGCGCCCGTCTGCAGCGTGACCACGTCGCGACCGTCGCGCTCGGCGACCACAAACGCCGCACCCAGGGTGGGGTGCCCGGCAAAGGGCAGCTCGGCGACCGGCGTGAAGATCCGGATCTGATCCCCGAGGATGAACACCGTCTCTGACAGGTTCAGCTCACGCGCGAGCTTCTGATACAGCCGGGAGGGGATCTCCTCGCCGTGCGGGAACACGCCCAGCGGGTTGCCCTCAAGCGGCGTGTCGGTGAACACGTCCCAGATCTCGTAATGGTGTCCGTCAGGCATCGGCCATCTCCTTAGGGTGAAGTGTCGGCCTTGTCGTTGCCCGCACAGTTCCCGATCGCGATGTTTGAGAGCACACAGTAGGCATAGCGCGCGCGAACCTCGGGTTGCTTGGCGGACACCGCCTTGTCGACCCCCTCAAACAGCCCGCTGTCGTGCCCGGGCCCGCCGCCCGCCGAGATCTCGTAGTACAGGGCCCGTGAGATCTTGGCGAACTCACCGGTGCCCAGCGCGTCAAAGCGGCCGATCGCAGCGCCAACCTGGCGCTGGGCCGCGCTCCCGTTGCCGCTCACGTGGGTGACCTGGTTGCCGAAGTACTGCGCCGCCGCACCCTCGTCCATGAAGATCGACCCGGGCCGCCACCTGGGCGTTCCGAGCTTGGCCTGCATGTAGCGGGCGTCGAGCATGCGGATCGACCCCGCATATGGCGGTTGTGAGTGGGCCGAGCGCCCGATGAAGTCCCAGTAGGAGTGATAAGCCCAGATCTGCGGCGCGTAGCCGGCCAAGCCCGCCAGGTAGTCATCGAAAAACCCGTTGCCGCCGTGGTAGCCGGTGGGCCGGTCCGACCACGGTGAGGCGAACGTGCCGGCGATCACCTTGCAGTTCTGATCACAACCGCCGTAGGACCCCGCCTCGATCAGGTTGTGCGCGCTGACCCACAGGCCCGCGGCCAGCGTCGCCGCTCCGCTCACCGACGTGGTCCCGAGCGAACCGCCGCCGGGACCCATCAGGTCGGGTTCGTTCCATGCCCCCCAGTAGCGCACGTGCATCCCGCCCGGCTGGCTCGCGAGCGTCTGGTTGACGTAGGTGACGAGGTGCTCCAACTCCGTCTGGTACTGCGCGACGTTCGCGGGCGCCGGCGTGCCGCCGACCCAGTCATGCCCGAGCGTTATCTCAAGCTGGCCGGGCCAGTTGGCGCCCCCGTTCGCGGCGCGGACGGCGTTGGCCATCCCCAGGAACTCCTTCAGGCCGTCGCAGTCGGCCTGGGGGTCCAGGTAGGCCGGGGACTTGGTGTCGCCCGGTGGCTGGGTGCAGTGATCGGCCGCGTCCCAGGCGACGCCGTAGCGCAGCAGCTTCATGTTCTGGGCCCCGACCAGCTGGGTCATCCAGGCCGGCTGCGGATTCGCCGTGTAGGCCAGGTTCGCGTTGGTCGCGTTGCAACCGAGGTTCAGCGCACAGTCGGTGCTGCCATCCGGGAATGACAGACCACGGATCGGCGTGCGGTTGGATGCCGCGCGCGCGACCCCCGGGACCGTCCGGTCAGAGGTCACCTCCAGGCCGACCTCAAGCGGCGGCGGCGCGCTGGAAGGGCTGATCGTGATCGTGTTCCCGCTCGCCGACAGCCCGATCGGCACCCGCTGACCGCTCATGTCACGGCCCACCGGAGCCTTGATCACCGCCACGGCCTGCCCGTTGGTCTGCTGCTCCGCGGAGGCCAGCAGTCCGGCGCCCGCGTTGTTCGGCACGATCTGGCTGTCGACAACCGCGATCGACCCGTCCTTCAGCGGGACGAGGCTCTGGTCCTCTGACAGGTTGACCTGGAAGCTGATGTGCGCCGGTGCGTCGGCGCTGCGGATCTGCAAGTAGAAGTCCGTGCCGGCCGCCGTCGGCCGGACCGCGAGATCGGTCGAACGGGCCGCGTTGGCGACCACTGCGGTGGTCCGGTTGGCGATCGCGGGCGGCTGGATGCCCGTCCCGGGGCTCGCCAGGGACAGCGCGAGCGCGCCATCGGTCGTGTCGGTCTGGAACGCGCCGCTCCCGTCCGTGCCGACCGCGCTTCCTCCGCGGGTGCCCGGCCAGTACGCCTCATCAGGCGTGTCGACGCCGGCTGCGGGATCGTCCGTGACCTCCCGCCCGATCGCCCCCGCCGGCGCAACCACGCCCGGATCGACCTCCCCCAGCAAATGTGTTGCCGTAGCTGAGCTGACAACACCGCCCGGTGACAGGATCCCGCCGGGGTCCAGGGCCCCGGGGGTCAGCCCGACGACCACCAGCGCCGCCACCAGACAGGCAGCGCGAAAAAACCAGCGCACGCGAGCTCTACGGCGTGGCCGCCATGTCCGCCAGCTTCAGCACGGTGTTCCAGTTCCGCGCTGTGGCCACGACCTTCGAGGGCACGACCGCCAGCGCCAGCTTCGAGCGGGCCATCCCGTCAGGATGCCAGCTGTAGATCTCACGACCGTGAACGGCGACACGCTCCTCACCGGTCAGCTTCGCCTCCAGCGCGGCGAGCAGCTCCGGGCCGGCCGGCTCGGAGCGGAAGGTCACCTGCAGGCGCTTGGGATCGGGCACCTCGAACGGGTTTGCCGCGATCACGGCCTCCAGCTCAGCGGCGCTCCGCGTGATCACCGGCACGTCAATGATCGACCTGACCGCCGCCTCGACGTCGCCGTCCCCGTCCAGCACGATGTTCCCGGACTGCACATAGGTACGAACGTTGCTGAACCCCGCAAGTTCCAGCCCGGCCCGCAGGTCCGCCATCGCGATCCGGTTGCGAGGACCGAGGTTCACGCCCCGGAGCAGCGCGATGGTTCGCACTACCCCAGGATCGCCGACAGCCGCGCCTCGAGCGCCGCCGACAACACCTCACGCACGCGGCCCTCCTCAAAGCGCGTGACGAGCGCCTCCAGGAAGCCCTCGATCACCAGCCGCTTGGCTTCTGACTCGGGCAGCCCACGGGACTCCAGATAGAACAGCTGCTCAGGGTCGACCTGGGCGACCGCGGCCGCGTGGGTACAGCGCACGTCGTTGGCCTGGATCTCCAGGCCCGGGATCGCGTCGGCGTGCGCGCGCTTTGACAACAGCAGGTTGCGCGACTCCTGGAACGCGTCGGTCTTCTGCGCGCCCGGGTCGACGATGATGTTGCCCTTCCAGACACCCGTCGAGCGATCGGTCAGAACCCCGCGGAACGCCAGGTCAGAAACCGTGTTCTCCGCCGCGTGCTCCTGGGTGGTGTCAAAGTCGATGTGCTGGCGCCCGTGGCTGGCATACGCGCCGGTCACACGCGCCGAGGAGCCCTGCCCCTCAAGCCGGGTCTCCATCCGCACATGCCCGCGCGTCGAGCCGAAGCCAAGCGCGACCCAGTCCAGTGACCCGTCACGGCCGACGGCGGCCTTCTGCAGGCCGAAGATCCATGTGTCCTCAGCCAGGCCCTGACCGTTCACGTAACGCAGGTGGGCGTTGTCACCGACTTTGAGTTCGGTGACAACGTTGAGAACGCCCCCCTCTTCGGAGAGCAGCTGCTCCCAGACCTCGGCCTGGGCGCCGTCCTCGACGCGCACGACCGTGCGCTGGGTGGCGAACTTGCCGGCCGGCACGACAGCGCTGAGGGAGATCGGCTCCTCAACGGCCACGCCGCGGGCCACGGTGACGACGGTCTGGTCGTCTGAGACCTCGACGCTGACGCCCGCCGGGAGCGCCGGCTCGGGCAGCTCCCACAGGGGCGAGCCGCCACTGCGCGTGACCGGGGCGGCCTCAAAGGCCGCCAAATCCAGTGACGATACGTCGGTGAACTCCCACCCCGGACGTCCCTTGTACGTCGGGATGGTCAAGCTAGCCAATTGAGCCCTCCATCTGGAGCTCGATCAGGCGGTTCATCTCGACGGCGTACTCCATCGGCAGCTCCTTGGTGATCGGCTCGATGAAGCCGTTGACGATCAGCTTGGAGGCCTCCTCCTCGGGGATGCCGTGGCTCATCAGGTAGAAGAGCTGGTCCTCACCGACCTTGGAGACGGTCGCCTCGTGGCCGACGTTGACGTCGTCCTCGGAGATGCGGATCGTCGGGTAGGTGTCGGAGCGGGACGTCTCATCCAGCAACAGCGCGTCACAGACGACCTTGGACTTGGCGCCGTGCGCGCCCTTGGCGATCTCCAGCAGGCCTCTATAGGAGCCGCGGCCGCCGTCCTTGGAGATCGACTTGGCGAAGATGTTCGAGCTGGTGTTCGGCGCGGCGTGGATGATCTTGCCGCCCGCGTCCTGGTGCTGGCCGGTGCCGGCAAAGGCGATCGACAGGATCTCGCCGTGCGCACGCTCGCCCATCAGGTAGACGGACGGGTACTTCATCGTCAGCTTCGAGCCAAGGTTGCAGTCGACCCACTCGACGGTCGCGTCCTGCTCGGCGATCGCGCGCTTGGTGACGAGGTTGTAGACGTTCCCCGACCAGTTCTGCACGGTCGTGTAACGGATCCGGGCGCCGGGCTTGGCGATAAGCTCGACAACCGCGGAGTGGAGGCTGTCGGAGCTGTAGGTCGGCGCCGTGCAGCCCTCCACGTAGTGCACGTAGGAGCCCTCGTCGGCGATGATCAGCGTCCGCTCGAACTGGCCCATGTTCTCGGTGTTGATCCGGAAGTAGGCCTGCAGCGGCATCTCGACGTGGACGCCCTTGGGCACGTAGACGAAGCTGCCGCCGGACCACACGGCGCTGTTCAGCGCGGCCAGCTTGTTGTCGTTGCTCGGGATCACGGTCCCGAAGTACTCGCGCACGATGTGCTCGTACTCGCGCAGGCCGGTGTCCATGTCAACGAAGATCACGCCCTGCTTCTCGAGGTCCTCGCGCACCTGGTGGTACACCACTTCGGACTCGTACTGGGCGCCGACGCCGGACAGGAACTTGCGCTCCGCCTCCGGGATGCCGAGCCGGTCGAAGGTCTTCTTCACGTCCTCCGGTACGTCGTCCCAGGAGCGCCCGGGCTTCTCGGAGGCACGCACGAAGTAGTGGATGTCGTCGTAGTCGACCTCGGCGAGCATCGGCGAACCCCAGGTCGGCTGGGGCTTGTCATAGAAGTGCTTGAGCGCGTCCAGGCGCTGGGTACGCATCCAGTCGGGCTCTGACTTGAAGCCGGAGATCTTCTCGACGATCTCCTGGCTCAGGCCCTTGGGCGCCTTGTACAGGTAGTTCTCGGCGTCGTGGAAGCCGTAGCGCTCGTCATAGTCGGCGTTGATGCTGGCGAGCTGCTGGTTTTCCGTCAGCTCGACAACGGGTGTCTCGGGTTCGGTTGTGGCCATGTCAGCTCACCTCCACTTTGATCAGGTTGTCGTCCACGTGGACGGGGAATACGTCGACCGGCTCATAGGCCGGGAGCGTCAGCGGCTTACCAGTGCGCAGATCGAATTTAGCGCCGTGACGCGGGCACTCGACGGTGCAGTTGGCCGCGTTCAGTTCACCCTCGGCCAGCGGGCCGTCGTCATGGGAGCAGCGATCCTCGATCGCGTACAGCGTCCCGTCGACGTTGAACACGCCGATGTCAAGGCCGTCGGCCTCAAAGATCCGCACGGAGCCGGGCGGCAGCTCGCTGGCGGGACAGACAGAAACGATCTCAGCCACTACGTAAATCCTAGCTTACAGGTAGGTATTACCCGGGCTGGAGAGCCAGGATGGGCCGAAAGGGTCATATATGGAGCCTTTCTCCCCAAGCTAAATCTCGCCGGGCGTGCCCGCGGACTCCGGCGTCCCGGTCTCCCAGTCGACCTGGTGGCCCAGCGCCGCCGCCTTGACGACCTTCAGGGACAGCATCGCGCACTTCATCCGCGTGGCGGAGATCTCGATCCCCAGCAGCTCCAGGATCAGCTCGCGGTCGAGCTCCATCAGCTGGTCGACGCTCATCCCGATCAGCTCGTCGGAGAGCATCGACGCCGACGCTTGGGAGATCGCACAGCCGTGCCCGTGAAAGGCGACGTCCGCGACCCGCTGATCCTCCCCCAGCTTGATCTGGAAGGTCAGCTCGTCCCCGCACAGCGGGTTGAAGTCCTCCGCCTCAAGGTCGGGCTCGGGCAGCGACCCGTGATGGTGGGGGCGCTTGTAATGCTCGAGGATGTACTCGCGGTAGAGCTGGTCGTCCATTGTTTAGAGCTCCAACACTCGCTTGACGTTCTCGATCCCATCGATCAGCCGATCGATGTCCGCAGTTGAGTTGTGCACCCCAAAGGAAGCCCGCGTCGAGGACCCGATCCCCAGGCGGCGCATCAGCGCCTGAGCGCAATGATGGCCGGTGCGCACACACACTCCGTCGCGCCCCAGGATCTCGCCGATGTCGTGCGGGTGGGCGCCGTGGATCTCAAAGCTGACCAGCGCGCCGCGGTCCTCGGCCGCGGACGGACCGTGGACTGACACACCCTCGAGCTGCTGAAGGCGCTCCAGCAACTCGCGCGTCAGCTCCAGCTCGTGCGCGCGGATCCGTTCGATCCCCAGCTCGCGGATGAAGTCCACGGCGGCCCCGAGCCCGATCGCCTCAGCGATCTGGGTCGTGCCGGCCTCGAACTTGGCGGGCAGGTCGGCCCAGGTGCTGGAACTCTCCCCGACCCTGGCGATCATGTGCCCGCCGGAGATGAACGGCGGGATCTCCTCCAACAGCGCGCGGCGCCCGTGCAGAACGCCGATCCCGGTGGGCCCGTAGGCCTTGTGCCCCGTCCAGGCGTAGAAGTCCGCGTCGATCTCCTTCAGGTCGACCGGGATCTGGGGCACCGCCTGGGTCCCGTCGATCACGGCAATCGCCCCGGCCGCGTGGGCGCGGGCGACCAGCTCCGCCGCCGGGTTCACGGTACCCAGCACGTTTGAGACGTGCGCGAAGGCGAAGACCTTGGGCCGTCGGGCGAGTTGGCGATCCAAGGACTCCGGGTCGAGCTTGCCGTCGTCGCCGACCCGGACGTAGGCCAGCTCGGCGCCGCGCTCGTTACAGATCTGCTGCCAGGGCACCAGGTCGGAGTGGTGCTCCATCTCAGTGACCAGCACCACGTCACCGGGACCGAGGTTCGCCCGGCCCCAGGAGTGGGTGACCAGGTTCAGGGACGCGGTCGCGTTCGCGGTGAAGATCGTCTCCTCGACGCTGGAGCCGAGCCACTCCGCGATCCGGAAGCGCGCGCCTTCGTAGAGGTCGGTCGCCTCATTCACGAGGTCATAGACACCGCGGTGGACCGACGCGCGGTGGTTGGTGTAGTAGTCGACCACCGCGTCGATCACGACCTGCGGTGTCTGCGAGGTAGCGCTGGAGTCGAGGTAGACCAGCGGGCGCCCGCCGATCTCCCGCTTCAGGACCGGGAACTCGTCAGCGACGCTCGCAAGCCTGTCAGGCGCGACCGCCACTACGCGGCCGCGGCCTCAGCCGCATCGATCGGGTCGGTGATCCAGCCATAGCCCTTCTCCTCCAGCGTCTCGACCAGCTCCGGGCCGCCTTCCTTCACGATCCGGCCCTTGTAGAGGATGTGGATGTGGCTGGGCTTGATCAGGTGCAGGATCCGCTGGTAGTGGGTGATGATCAACAGGCCGAGGTTCACGTTCTCCTGGGCGGTGACCGTGTTGACGCCGTTGGCGACGGTCCGCAGCGCGTCGATGTCCAGGCCTGAGTCAGTCTCATCGAGGATCGCCAGCTCCGGGTTCTGCAGCGCCAGCTGGAGGATCTCCATGCGCTTCTTCTCGCCGCCGGAGAAGCCGTCATTCAGGTACCGGCGCGAGAACTCCTCGGGCACCTTGGTCAGCTCCATCGCGGACTGGACGGTCTTGCGGAACTCCCGCAGCGGGATCGGCTCCTCGCCCTTGGCGGCGCGGTGCGCGTTCAGCACGGTCCGCAGGTACTTGGTGACCGTGACCCCGGGGATCGCGACCGGGTACTGGAATGCCATGAACAGCCCCAGGCGGCTGCGCTCGTCGGTGTCGGCCTCAGTCACGTCCTCGCCGTTCCAGATGATCTGACCCTCGGTCACCTCCAGCCCGGGATGGCCCATGATCGCGTTCGCGAGCGTCGACTTGCCGGACCCGTTGGGACCCATCAGCGCGTGCACCTCACGCGAGCCGACTTTCAGATCGACCCCTCGGAGGATCTGCTTGTCGTCAGCGTTTACGTGCAGGTTGCGGATCTCTAGCTCAGGCATACAAGTCTTTCTCTGTCGGGGTCAGGCGGCGGCGGGCGCCGTCGGTACGTCAAGGGCGCCGGCCTCTTGGCGCTGGGAGAACTGCACCAGGTCAGCCAGGGTCGTGTTCTGAAGGCTGTTGACGATGCCGCCCTGCACGCGCGTCCACAGCAGTTTGGTGGCACAGCCGCGCGCGCTCTCGGCGCCCAGGTGGGAGCAGACGACACGCTCCATCTCATCGTGGACGAAGCACTCCATCGGCGCGATCGTGCCCTCCAGGGCACCGACCACGTCAAACATCGTGATCTCCGCCGGATCCCGCGCCAGCCAGTAACCGCCGTGCGCGCCGCGCGCGCTGTGGACGAGGTCGGCCTTGCGCAGTCGCGCGACAACCTGCTCCAGGTACGCGAGCGGCAGCCCCTCCGCATCGGCTATCGCTTTCAGGCTGGTCGGCGCAGACGGCGTCTGGCGGCCCAGCTCAACCATGAAGCGAACTCCGTATTCTGCTTTGGAGGAGAAGATCATCGACGTACTAAATCCTACCAGTGAGGTAGGTCTTCACCTGGATTGTGCGTCGCTGACGGTGGATGGGAGGCCGCGTCCGATAGCTTCAGGCGCTCAGCAACATGGTGAAGAGCAAGGAGAGCACACTCGCCGGTGACGAGCAGGTCGCGGCCTCGGCAGCACTGGCAAGGGCCAGCGGCAGGCTCGGCATCGACACCGAGTTCATGTCCGAGGGTCGCTACCGCGCGCTGCTGTGCCTGACTCAGGTCGGCGTCGAGGACCCCTCCGAGCCGACCGGGATCCGCACGATCCTGATCGACGGGCTGGACAGCCCGAACATCCAGCCGCTGGCCGAGCTGCTGGCCGACCCGAGCATCGAGATCGTGCTGCACGCCGCCCGCCAGGACGTGGCGATCCTGCGCCGCGTCTGGCAGACCGAGATCACCAACATCTTCGACACGCAGGTCGCCGCGGGCTTCGCCGGCGAGTCCGCCCAGGCCGGCTACGCGAACCTGCTGAACTCGATCCTCGGCCAGCGCGTCGCCAAGACCGCCTCCTACACGCGCTGGGACCGGCGCCCGCTGACCGCCGAGCAGCTGGCCTACGCGGCCGATGATGTCGCCCACCTCCTACAGCTCGCCGACGAGCTCCAGCGCCGCCTGACCGAGTCCGGCCGCGAGCAGTGGGCGCGCGAGGAGTGCCGCCGGCTTGAGGGCGTCTCCGACGAGCGCGACCCCGACGCCGCCTGGGAGCGCCTGCCGCGGACCAACTCACTCGACCCCAGGGGGCGTGCGATCGCCCGCCGCCTGGCGGCCTGGCGTGAGCGCACCGCCCAGTCCGAGGACCGCCCGGTCAACCAGGTCGTCTCGGACCAGTCGCTGGTCGAGCTGGCCAAGCGTCACCCGACCGACAACGGCGCCCTGGGCCAGATCCGCGGGCTGCACCCCTCCGTGATCAAGCGCCGCGGCGCCGGCATCATCGCCGCGGTTCAGGAGGGCATGGAGGACCCGCCGATCCCCCGCGAGGAACGCCGCGCGCGAACCGACTCCGCTGACACCCCGCTGATCGCCCTGGCCGAGGCGCTGTTGCGCGGCCGCGCGATGGAGTCCGGCCTGGCTTATGAGCTGATCGCCTCCCGCGCGGAGCTGGAACAGATCGTCGCGGCGGCCCGCCAGTCACTGCCCGAGCCCGAGGTTCGCACCCTGACCGGCTGGCGCCGTGACCTGGTCGGCGCCGATCTCGAGGCACTGCTGAGCGGCCGCACCGCGCTTGCCGTCGAGCAGAAAAAGCGCCTCTCGCTGCACCAGCTGTCGGATAACGGCAGCATCATGCCCCGCCAGTGATCTCCTCAGCCATCGGAGTAATCGGCCTCGCGCTCACGCTCGGGGCCCTCTATTACGCTGCCGACCGCGCGCGACGGCGCTGGCTGGCCACGCTGCCGGCGCCGCTGACCGTGACGGTGCTCGTGCTGGTGCTGCTGGTCGGTGAGCTGGAGCTGCTGGGCGCGATCGGCCTGTTTCACCCGATCCCGATCACCTGCGTCGCCGTGCTGCTGGCTGCGGGCTCCTACCGCCTGACCCCGGCGGTGGTCTTTGAGACCACCCGCCGGGAGAAACCGCCCCGCTGGATGCTGATCCTCGTGGGGGTCGCGGCGACCGCGCTGCTGGCCTCGTGGCTGACCCAGACGTTCGTGTCGCTGCGCTGGGGCATCCACCAGTTCGATTCCATCTGGTACCACCTGCCCTGGGCCGCGGACTTTGCCCGGAGTGGCTGGACGACCCACATCCACTACTCCGACGTTGAGTACCTCACCGCCTTCTACCCGGCCACGGCGGAGATGCTCCACGGCCTGGGCATCGCGTTCCTCGGCTCAGACGTGCTCTCACCGCTGCTCGGGGTGCTGTGGCTGTGCGTGGCGCTGCTGGCCGCCTGGTACCTGGGCGCGCGCCGCGGTTTGGGTCCGGCCACCATGCTCGGTGCCGCCGTGGCGCTCGGCACCCCGATGGTCGTCAGCTCCCAGGCCGGCACGGCCGACAACGACATCACCGCCGCCGCGCTGTTGCTGTGCGCAGCCGCGCTGTTGCCGGAGGACCTGGAGGCCGGACCGGCGATGGTCTCCTCCGCGCTGGCCGCCGGGCTGGCGCTGGGTACCAAGCTGACCGTCGTGCCCGCCGCGCTGTTGCTGAGCGTCGGCGTGCTGTTGCTGGCGCCCCGCGGACGGCGCCGCTCCGTCGCCCTGCACTGGCTCGTGCCCTTTGTGCTGGCGGGCGGCTACTGGTACGTGCGTGACTGGGTCGCGATCGGCACCCCGTTCCCCTGGCTGACCCTGCCGCTGCTTTCCCACCCCGCGGCGCCGCTGCAGTCCGGCACGCAGCTGTCAATCGCCCACTACCTGGCGCAGGGCCGCGACCCCGCGGTCGGCTTCTTCCACCAGCTGAACAAGAACTTCGGCACCGCCTGGCCGGTGCTGGTGCCGGGCCTGATCCTGGCCCCGCTGCTGTGTTTGCGGGCCTCGCGCCGCACGCGGCTACTCGCGGGCGTGGCGTTGGCGGCCGCGCTTGTCTACGTGGTCAGCCCCCAGAGCGCGCCCGGACCCGACGGCTACCCGCTGGGCTTCGGCGACAACATCCGGTATCTGACGCCCGCTCTGGCGCTGGCCTTCGCCCTGTTGCCGCTGGGGCTCCGCCGCTTCCAGACCCCGGTCGTCGCGCTCCTGTCGATCCTGCTGGTGCTGGACCTCGCGCGCGCGGACCAGTGGTCGGCGGGCACCGTCGGCACGCTCACCGCGATCATCTTCGCGGCCAAGCTGGCGGTCGGGATCCTGCTGGCGCCGTTCATCCCGAAGCTGATGGAGCGCCTCGTCCCGGATGAGGAGATCCGCCCGACACCGCTGATGACCGGCGTCGTCTGGGTGCTGATGCTGGCGGTCGCCTCGCATTTCCTGGAGAACATGTATCTGAAGGGCCGCTACAACTTCCGCCCCCACATCTCCAGCCTGTCCCCGGTCTGGGTCAAGTTCAAGTCGATTGACCACGCGCGTGTAGCTGTATCGGGCACCTACGGCGGGTTCTTCACCTACCCGCTGTTCGGCCGGACCGACACCAACACGGTTGATTACATCGCCAAGCGCGGCCCGCACGGCTCCTTCACCCCGTATAGCTCCTGTGGCGCTTGGCTCAACGCCGTCAACGCGGGCCACTACCGCTATCTGCTGGTCACCCCCGACCGCAACATCTGGTACCCGAAGCGCCTGCCAGCCACACCATCGACCCACTGGGTCCATCAGGGCCCGACCGCGAAGCTGGTCTACCGCCGCGTGGTCACCGGCGAGCCGGTCACGCTGTGGCGCCTGTCCGGTCCGCTGCCCAAAACAACCTGCCAGCTATCTTGACGGGGCATGACCACCACCGCCGAAGCCCTCGCCGACCCAAAACTGCTCGATACGGCCTGGGATCTGGCGCCGTTGGTGGACGGCGCCGGGGCCGCGGGAGTCGACGAGCGCCTGGCGGCAGCTGACAAGCGGGCTGAGGCGTTCGCCGCCGCGCACAAGGGCAAGGTCGCCCAGCTCGACGGTGCGGGCCTGGCCGCGGCGATGCACGAGCTCGCGGAGATCAGCGACATGGCAGGCCGGGCCGGCGCGTACGCGTTCCTCAACTTCGCGACCGATACCGCCGACCCTGAGCGTGGCGCGCTGGTGGCCAAGGTCCAGGAGCAGGCGACCGCGATTGAGACCAAGCTGCTGTTCTTCGAGCTCGAATGGGCGGCGCTTGATGACGCCAAGGCTGAAGCCCTGCTGTCAGAGGCCGGCCCCGCGCTGAGCTTTGCCGATCACTACCTGCGCTCGAGCCGCCGCTATCGCCCGCACCTGCTCAGCGAGGCGGAAGAGAAGGTCGTCACGGAGAAGTCCCTGACGGGCGCCGGCGCCTGGACTCGCCTGTTTGCCGAGCAGATCGGCGCCGTCCGCGTGGCCCTCGACGGTGACGAGCTGCCCCTGGACATGGCGCTTTCACGGCTCCAGGACCCGAGCCGGGAGAAGCGCAAGGAGGCACAGGAAGCGGTGACTGAGGCGCTGGAGCCGGGTCTGCGCACGCGCGCGTTCATCTTCAACACGCTGCTGTTGGACAAGTCCGTCAATGACCGGATGCGGAGCTACTCGCACTGGCTGGCAAGCCGCAACCTCTCAAATGAGGCCTCGGACGAGTCGGTCCAGGCGCTGATCAGCGCCGTCAAGAAGCGTTATGACATCCCCCAGCGCTGGTACCGGCTGAAGGCCAAGCTGCTGGGCATCGACAAGCTTGCCGACTATGACCGCGGCGCCCCCGCGCTGGCCGGCAGCGCCGTCTACACCTATGACGAGGCCGTCGCGCTCGTGCGCGAGACCTACAGCGAGTTCTCCGCGGAGGCCGGGCGCCACGTGGGCCGCTTCTTTGATGAGGGCTGGGTCGACGCCCCCAGCCGCGAGAACAAGCGCGGCGGCGCGTTCTGTGCCTCGACGGTGCCCAGCGCCCACCCCTACGTGATGCTGAACTTCACCGCCCGCCGCCGTGACGTGCTGACCATGGCCCATGAGCTGGGACACGGCCTGCACGCGGTGCTGGCCCAGCCACAGGGCATCTTTCACCAGGACACGCCGCTGACGCTCGCGGAGACCGCTTCGACCTTTGGCGAGTCGCTGGTCTCGGACAAGCTGCTGGCCTCCGCCGGCGATGACCGCGCGCGGCTGGAGCTGCTGACCGACCGCCTTGACGACGCGATCGCAACCGTGTTCCGCCAGGTGGCGATGAACCAGTTCGAGGATCTGGTCCACACCCGTCGCCGCGAGCACGGTGAGCTGTCAGTCGATGACTTCAACGCCGCCTGGTTCGAGAGCCAGCGGGATCTGATGGGCGACAGCCTCGAGCTGACCGACAACTACGCCACGTGGTGGTCCTATATCCCCCACTTCATCAACACGCCGGGCTACGTCTACGCCTACGCGTTCGGACAGCTCCTGGCGCTCTCGGCCTACGGGCGCTACAAGGCGGTCGGGGCTGAGTTCGTGCCCAATTACCTCAAGCTGCTGTCAGCCGGCGGCTCCAACACGCCGGAACAGCTTACGCGGATCATAGATGTCGACCTCGCGGACCCCGGATTCTGGGATTCCGGGCTTGAGCTTGTAGATCAGCAGCTCAAGGCTGCAGAGACGCTTGCCGAAAAGGTAATTACGGCGCAGTAGGGAACGTTAAGACCCGCTGAAAATCCTCGTTCGTTTGGCCAAGGGGCCGTGCCTCCGGGTATGGTGGCGAACACGAGGTACCTAAATACGTCGTAAACGTCGCAATCACCCGGGGATCCCGGGGAAAGGAGACACACAAGGATGTCATTTCTCAAGCGTCCCTTCGCGCTCGTCGCGTTGGTCGCAATCGTCGCCGCGTTTGGCCTTAGCGCCTGCGGCTCCAAGAGCTCGACCTCAAGCTCCGGTGGCACCAAGACCCACAGCCTGGTCGGCGGCACCGCAGCCTTCGCCGCACACGCGGGCCTGGCCTTCGGCGCCTTCAAGCTCGGCATTTACAACTCCTACAAGAAGGGCCAGCTGAAGCCCTCCCTGAAGAACGCCGGCCACCTGGCCAAGGCGGCCCTGGCAGGCGCGTTCGCCTACCACGAGATCAAGGCTGCTGGCAAGTCCCTGAAGAGCACGCCGAAGCTGGCGAAGCTCGCAGCCCCGGTGACCAAGCTCACCGCAGCGCTGGGCGGTGTCGCCAGCGTCAAGGGCCTGAAGAACCTCGCCACCGGTAAGGGCGGCGGCGTTCAGGGCATCGAGAACCAGATCGGCGGCGTCACCAGCCAGGCCGGCGGTCTCGGCAGCTCGATCAACCCCGCGTCGGCGGCCAAGCTCGCCGCAGGCGGTCTGCACCTCTAAGAACCTCCGTCTGGGGAGAGGTTCACGCAGTACCAGGCAGCGGCCTTCGGGCCGCCGCCTTTTTCGTGCCCACGTACTCCGCCGCGCGCTGTTTGGAGCTCACCGGGACAAACCGCGCGAGCCCCGCCCGATGCTCGGCAACCCAGCGGTAGCCGCGCTCGGTCAGCCCGGGCATCGCGGCAAACGCCGCCGCCGGCACACGGCCACCTGGCAGCCGCGCCAACAGCACCGGCAACGCTGCGCCCGCGGAGAAGCGCCGGCCATCAGGTGCGACCAGATGCCAGGACCCCATGGCCTCCGCAGGCGCCAGATCACTCAGCAGCTCCCCAGCCTCCTCCGATTGCAGCGGCACCGGAACCAGGACACGCTCGCGGTCCCAGCGCAGCAGGCCGGCGAGCATCCACTTACACAGGCCACAGTCATCGTCATATAGGACCCGCCAGCTCATCGGTCGAAGTATGCGCGGCGGGGCTGTCCAGGCGTAACGAATGTGCGACTTTCGTGACGGTTCTGTAACGCGGCCCCGCGCAACGGCGCTTTGTAACCGAGCGGTTACGCGCGTGGCCCAGGACGTTACGAACGTGCTCAACTGTCACACCTCGCGGGGGCCGTTCGGATAGATAAAACCGGCGGCGGGCGGCGCACAACGCCGCGACGCCCGCCGCCGTGAGATCTAGACCTTGGCGCCGAAGCTTGAGAGCTCCTTGTTGCCGGTCTGCTTGCCGAGCTTGGTCAGCTGGGTCTTGAGCGTGTTGGTGCAGCCCTCGCTGGCCTTGACCAGCTTGCCCTCCTCGCCTGAGGCGGCCTGCTTGCCCTTACCGGAGGTGAGCGCGGAGACAACCTGCTTGAGGTTGCCCTTGGTGACCTGCTTGGCCACCTGCTGGTCAGCGCACTTGCACATCTGGTTGATGTCGTTGGTGCCCGACTGCTCGGCCTGCTTGGGGAGCTTCGGGATCGACTTGAGGCGGCCGGCCAGCTGGTTGCACGTGTTGGTGAACTCCTTGCTGACGCCGCCGGTGGTGGCCTTCTGGACCACGTTCTTGACGCTGCTCGAACCGCACGCGGTCAGCGTCGCGCAGCACAAAGCGCCTGCAATTAGAAAGAGGACTAGCTTTTTCATCGGCGCCACTGTACGTGGCTTCGCCGACTTGAGCAGGCTCGCGGCCTCAGCGCTCAGTGCTCGCGCGGTCGGCGACCGCGGGCACGCTCCTCCTGCTTCTCCACGACCTGGCGGATCAGCTTCAGGTACTGGTCGATCCCCGTGGCCTTCACGTCGCCGTGCTCAAAGGCAGCGCGCCACTGAGCGACGTGGCCCTTCTCCGCCAGGCGGTTGAACACGTCGCGGCGCGCCTCAAGGGTGACCTTGGCGTCCGTGGCAAGCTTCTTGGCGACAACGGGCCCGGGCATCTCGATCCGGTAGATCTGGGTGTCGCCGTGGCCGTGTAGCTCCAGGCCGGCCACGATGTTCAGCTGCTTCAGCGCCGGCACCTCGTCGAGGAAGCGCGTGAGCGCGGTCTCGATCAGGGCCTTCGTATCGCTTGAGTTAGACAAGAAACCAATTCTATGTCCCCGCGGTTCTGTACACGGAACTTACGCGACGTAGGGCAGATCAGCCGGATCTCTGACCGGTCACGCGGTGTTCACGAGTTCGCACTCTGCGCTTGGTAGCCAGTGGGCGGGAACGGAAACCGTCTAGGAGGAGAACCGTGGCCGATATCACGCGCCGCCATCTACTTGGATCCGCCGCCGCAGGAGCCGGAGGCGCTATCGCCTCGGGCCTGCTCGGCTCACCGCTGGCGCGCGCCGCCGCCGCAGGGCCACGCAAGGGCTCGATCAAGGACGTCAAGCACGTAGTGGTCCACATGCAGGAGAACCGCTCCTTCGACCACTACTTCGGCACGCTCGCCGGGGTCCGCGGCTTCGGCGACCCGAACGTCGGAACCCAGGACAACGGCAAGTCACTGTTCTACCAGCCGGACCCCCAGAACCCCGACGGCTACCTGCTGCCCTGGCACCTGGACACCAAGTCCACCTCAAGCCAGGCGATCCCGTCGACCTCGCACGCGTGGGCGGTGCAGCACCAGGCGATGAACATCAGCGTCGGTTCCACGCCCGGCGCCCCCACGACGGCCAAGAACAACCAGTGGCTGCCGGCCCACCTGAAGGCGGACGGCAACAGCGTCGGCCCCTACACGATGGGCTACTACGAGCGCGAGGACATCCCGTTCCATTTCGCGCTGGCGGAGACCTTCACGCTGTGTGACGCGTACTTCTGCAGCCTGCTCGGCCCGACCTGGCCGAACCGCATGTACCTGATGACCGGGATGATCGACCCGACCGGCTCCTACGGCGGCCCGATCGTCTCCAACGTGGTGCCGAGCCCGACCACGGGTGAGCCCTACAGCTGGACGACGTACCCGGAGCGCCTGACCAAGGCTGGCATCTCCTGGCGCATCTACCAGGAGGAGGATGACTACGGCACCAACATGCTGGAGTTCTTCCAGGCCTTCCAGAACGCCAAGCCAGGATCACCGCTGTATGAGAACGGCCTGACGATCCACCCGCCGGACCGCTTCGAGTGGGACGTCAAGCACAACAAGCTGCCGACCGTCTCCTGGATCGTGCCGAGCTCCGGACAGTCCGAGCATCCGGCCTACATTCCGGCCGCCGGCGCGGACTATCTGGCCTCCAAGCTGAACGCGGTCGCGGCCAACAAGGACATCTGGAACTCGACCGTGTTCGTGATCAACTACGACGAGAACGACGGCCTGTTTGACCACGTGATCCCGCCGCTGCCCCCGGCCGGCACGGCGCATGAGTTCGTGGATGGGGTCCCGATCGGCGGCGGCATCCGCGTCCCGGCGTTCATCGTGTCCCCGTGGACGGTCGGCGGGTATGTCGCGACCGAGAACTTCGACCACACCTCAGTGCTGCAGCTGCTGGAGCAGGTCACCGGCGTGCGGGAGGCCAACATCTCGGACTGGCGCCGTCAGACCTTCGGTGATCTGACCTCGGCGCTTGGCTTCTCCCACAGCTCCACCAAGGCACCGAAGCTGCCCGCGACGATCGGCGAGTTCTGGACCGCCGAGACCCAAACCGAGACCAAGCCGCCCGCCACGTTCCCGGGCGCGAACCAGACGCCTCCGACGCAGGAGAAGGTCCGCCCCGCCTGGAAGCCACAGAGCCCCAGCGTCCGGGATCCAGCGGTGCGCAACGCGTTGCCGGCCACGCGCAGCCGCCTGAATGAGAACCGCACCACACACCTTGAGGACTTCCGCGGCGGCTCGGACAAGGTGCTGCTCGCGCGCCTGGACGAGGTGTCGGGCAAGGCCGTGAAGCACACGGCCACAGCCCAGCACTTCCTCGCATACGTGCCCGGCGTGGTCGGTGACACGATCGCGATCATCGACGGGCCGAGCCGCGCGCTGGCCTCCGCCATCACGGAGGGCACCACCGACCCCTACGGGGCGGTCGTGGCGGCGAACGGGACCGAGCTGTGGGTGACCGAGTCCGGCACGAACTACGTGTCGGTCTGGAACACGGGTAACAACGAGCTGATCGAGAACGTCCTGGTCGGCGTCTACCCGCACGGGATCGCCGTCAGCCCGGACACCAAGACCGTTTATGTCGCCAACACCGGCCCGAACACCGGCAAGGGCGGCTCGGAGATCGTGTCCGTGGTCGATGTCTCCGCCCGCCATCAGACCCACCGGGTCGTGGTGGGTCAGGCTCCCCAGACCCTGGCGGCGTCCCCCTCAGGCGGACAGGTCGTCGTCACCTGCGCTGACGGCGTTTACGCGTTCAGCACCAGGTCGCTCAAGGCCCACAAGTCGCCTCAGGCGTTCTCCAACCCGCACGGCGTGGCGATCACGCCCAGCGGCAAGCACATCTGGGTCACCGACTCCGAGAACAACCGGGTGGTGGTGCTCGACAGCACGCACCTCAAGGCGGAGAAGACGATCAAGGTCGGCAACACCCCGTGGTGTGTGACCTTCGATCAGGGCGCGAAGAAGGCGTACGTCACCAACATCAATGACGACACGGTGTCGGTGATCGACACCAAGCACTACAAGGTCATCAACACGATCAAGCTCGGTTCCTTCCCGGTCACCAACACCGTGACCAAGGGCACCTACACCCAGCTGCACCATCAGCCGGGGGCGATTGCCACCGCACCGGACGGCAGCATCTGGGTCGCTTCCAACAGCTCCAGCTCGATCGCGGTGATCGACCCGTCCAGTGAGAAGGTGACCAGCTCACTGGAGCTCGGTCTGGGTGATGACCCGACCGGGATCGCGTTCGTCAGGACGGCCTGACGCGGACGAAGGTCCGGGCGGCGGCCTCAAAGGCCAGCCGCCCGTGCAACCTCTACCTTATGTCGCATCTGAGCACCGTGTGACTAGTCCGGTGAGCTCTGATGACAATTCTTGCGGTTCGACAACCCAGTCCGGCGCTAATTCGATACGTACCTTGACTCAGGCGAGTTCGGAAGCGTCCGTGAACAAGGCGCACTCTTAGTGGAGTTCGTTCGCCACCAGTGGCACGAACGATCGTGACCGCTCCCGTCGCCGGGCATCGATTGGAGCTACACGCAGGCCGATTCCCCAAGAGTGGCCCACCCTCTCGGTAGACACCGCCCGAAACCGCCCCATCCAACGGGCTCCCGGCGGCAGCGCAGGCGCTAACGGCGCAAACAGTACCTACACCCACCACGGATGACGCTCGCATAAACCTCCTCCTCACCTTTTCAGGCCGTCGTTTCTTGCGGGGCAAGTTCGTTGTGGCTCGTCGTGTTGTAGTTAACATTTCTCGTTAGCCCAGTCCCGGAACCACGTCGGGCTCCGCCCCCATGCGGCCCCGAATCCGCGTGGCATCGGCGTGTTGAAAAATCCGTTTCCGTGCGAGCTATCTGCCCACCCATGGACTAATCCACTCCGGTTGTAGTACCCGAGCGCACCCAAACTTCCGCAGGTCTTCACACTGTCCTCGGTCGCCTCGATCCCACCCTGCAACAAGTCCGCAGACGTTTGCGCATTCTTAGAGAATCCAGAGTAGCCGCCCGAGTTCAAGAACCAGACTCCTCCTCCCTGGTACTCGATGTTGACAGGCTGAGCGAGCCCAAGTGGTGTTGTGTTTCCACCCTGGTGGCAATGGTACCCGCCACTGCCCGGCCTCATGTCGGCCCAGAAAGAGTGCGGGGTGGTACTCGAAGCACAACCGCCTCCGCCCTCGCCTTCAGCAATTCCAGCCTCTTCCCAGGTATCTTGCTCATCGTTGGCGACCCACATCTCGTTGTCAACGAAGTTGGAGCGTATATTGGGGATCGAGAAGTCGTTACTGCGGATTTGGGCAGTCGCCCCCAAGAAGGATGATCCGTACAGATTATCTTCCGCATAGTCATGGCCAGACGAGGCTGCAGCCGTACTGTCGCTCGCTCGCGCATCCCGACGGAGGCCCAGCCGGTTGAGGCTCAACGCCGACGGGCTCGACGGGGTAGGTGGACTTGCGGGCAAGCTATCAGTCGATACCGTACCCAACTCGCTTAGCTGGGGAGCTGTTGTCCCGAGGCCTACGTCAGTGACTTGACCCGTCGCCTCGTCCACCACCAGGGTGAGAACGGTGCCGGAAGGCTCCGGCAAGCCGTTCGGCACCGGCATATTCGCCGTAAAGGATCCTTGCTCTGAGATCAGCACCGACGGGTCTGTGCCGGCAACCGTCTCACCACCAGCCACATCGTTAGTTTAGGCCCGAGTTCCATAGGCGTGCTGAATCAGACTAGGAGCGGCGTCCCCGAACGCAGCGGCGTAGCTTTGCGCGATACTGTCGATAGCTGCTGGCGACAGCATATTCGCATCCGCTTGGCCGTCCGCTAACGCGGATGAAGCAATGCCGCCACTGGCAGCCGCAGCCGCCAAGACCACTGCGACTCTATTCGTTCGCACGATTCTCCCCCTCTATCCGTGTTTCGGCCATCTTGGCCGCTTCCAGACTCTGCCGGACCGCTTGAATCGCTTGGCGCGCCAGAGTGACCTACCGTTTGCCTAAGGTCTCATCGCCTTTTGGATGCAATGTTTAAGTGTCGTGATCGCCTCGAATCCGCCTGAGTAATTAGGTATGAGTCCTGTCGCCGGCGGCAGGACTCATACCCAGATCGGCAAGGAGCCTACGACTCAGATGGGGTTGCGCTCCAGCAGCTTGCGGCCGATCACCATGCGCTGGATCTCGGAGGTGCCCTCACCGATCAAGAGCAGCGGCGCGTCGCGGTAGATCCGCTCGATCTCGTACTCCTTGGAGTAGCCGTAACCGCCGTGGATCCGCAATGACTCCTCGGCGCAGAAGCGCGCGGCCTCAGAAGCGAACAGCTTGGCCATGCCGGCCTCGATGTCCGAGCGGACGCCGGCGTCCTTCATGTTGGCGGCCTTGCGGGTCAGCAGGCGGGCGGCCTCAACCTGGGTGCCCATGTCGGCCAGCTTGAACTGGATCGCCTGGTGCTGGGAGATCGGCTTGCCGAAGGCCTTGCGCTCCTGGCTGTACTGCAGCGCCAGCTCCAGCGCGCGCTGGGCCAGGCCGACGCCGCGGGCGGCGACGTTCACGCGGCCGAGCTCCAGCGCGTCCATCATCTGGCCGAAGCCCTTGTTGAGCCCTGCCTCCTCGCCGCCGAGGATGTTGTCGGCGGGGACGTGGTAGCCATCGAACACCAGCTCGGTGGACTCGACGCCCTTGTAGCCCATCTTCTTGATCTGGGGCGGGACGTTGAAGCCCTTGTAGTCGC
>JAFMRN010000058.1 GCA_017354065.1 Solirubrobacterales bacterium | reverse complement strand
ACGTCGACCAGCACACCACCCTCGGGCAGCCGGCCGCGCGCTGCGATCGCGGGGTAGACCGGGTAACAGGCGGCCGGCATCAGCGACACCTCCGTCTGGGACTGGAACTCAGACCAGTCCTCACCGGCGGCGGCGCGCTCGGCCTGGGTCTGTGCCTCGGCGTCGGTCCCGTCGAAGCTGAAGATCGTGCCGGCCAGATGCGGCATGTTGGCCAGGTAGCCGGCCGCCGCCAGTTGCTTTGTCGGCAGCAGCGGCGGGAAACTGAGTGGCAGCGCGTCGTGCTCGGCCGCTCTGTCCGAGACCAATGCGGTCAGGCCGCCGCGCAGGCGCTCAAACGTCTCCGAATGGCCGTAGACACCGTCGATCCCCGATGGGATCAGCAACCCGGCGGCAAACAGCCGGTCGCGCAGCTCAATCTGATCGGCCCCAACCGGGCGAACCTCTCGCGGCATCTTTCAGGACCCGTCCGCGCTCATCACGGCACGGTGGCCATCAGCGACGTGATGGCATCGGCCATCGCATTGACGCTCTTGAACACATCCCGCTTCAGCATCTCGTCCGGGAACTCGATGTCGAAGGCGTCCTCCAGACCCATCATCACGCTGACGCTCGCATGGGAGCTCATCCCGGCGTCAAATAGGTCCGCGTCGTCACCCAGGTGGGCGATGTCGGTCCGCAGGTTGCCCTGGGCCGCGACCACTTCCCGGATCGTCTCGCGCGACTGCTCCATCGTCATTTGTTCTGTCCTCCTGATTCCATCCGTGGCTCCCGATCCCCTGTGATCCTTCACCGGGACCTCCGTGTCGGCATATGGTGCCATACACGGCCAGTTCTTGAACTACAAAGCGGAGCTTTTCGGCCCGCTCAAGCGTCGGCCTCCAACAGCGATTGCAGCGCGGTGGTAATCGATTCCACGCTGCGGAAGACAGTGCGGTTCATCATCGTGTCAGGGAATTCGATATCGAACTGCTCCTCCAGCGCCAGCATCACGTCGACGCTCACATAGGAGGTGAAGCCGACGCGGTAGAGATCCGCGTTGGCATCCAGTGACGCAGCGTCCTCGCTGAGCCGCGCACGTTCGGCGATCACCTGTCGGACGGCTTGCTCGACGTCGGAATTGCCCACGGCCACCTTGTCTGTACTGATGTTTTCCCCGATCATCTTCACCAAGTTTACTATTTTTTAGTTATGGCGCTACCACCTGGTAGCGCGCCGGCCACCAGCTGAGCGCTGTCAGGCGCCCAATCGTGCGTACCGCCTGGGACGGTCACAAGCTCAACCCGCGCCCCGCCGCGACAACCCGCATAGGTAGTGGTCTGGCGTGTGCCCAGCTTCCGGGCCTGCGGGCGCGTACCGCAGCGGTCCATGGTAGCCCAGCGGGCGGTGGAAGCGGGCGCGGACAGGACCGTAACGGGACGTCCGCCGACTCCGACGAACGTTCCGCCCTTGTAGGGGATCGACGCGTCGGCCGTGCCGTGCACGCCCAGCACGTCGAGCGGCCGCGCGGGCGCGCAATGAGCCGACGTTCCGACCGGCAACGGCCCCTCAAAGGCCGCGATCGCGGTCAGCGTGTTGGCCAACCGGCAGCCCAGCAGCTGGGCCAGCAGGGCGCCGTTGGAGAAGCCGGCAGCGGCGATTCGCTTCGAGTCCACTGGGTAGGAAGAACGGATCCGCGCCACCATGGATGCGATGAAGCTCACGTCGTCGACCCCGGCGGTCGCCGCCGCGGTGCCACCGGTGCCCGCGTTCCAGGTGTTGGCGTAACCCTGGGGCACGGCCAGCAGCCACCCACGTTGACGGGCTACCGCGGCGAAATCGGTCCTGTTCAGGGTCGACCGCGCGGTCTCATCGGCGCCGTGGAGCACGATCACCAGTGGCATCGCGCGTTTGTGGTTTGCCGGCACCTGCAGCAGGTAGCTGCGCTGACGGCCGCCCGAGCTGAGGCTCAGCTTCTTCAGGGTGGTGCGGCCCTGCGCAGTCGCCTGGCCGGCCCCGCACCCGCTGATGCACAGCGCCGCGATCAGTGCCAGTAGCGCTGCCGCCGCAGTGAAGCCGAGACGCCGCTCAGGTCCCATGGATGGCCACCAGCTCAGGAATCTGACGCGCGATGCTTTGCAGCTCGTGGTGGTCTCCCGCCACACCGCGCGCGGAGAACACGTGCCCGTGGTTGCCCTCGCGCCAGTCAACGGAGTCGCCGGGCGCGCGGTTCAGGATGACCTCCTCCACCCCCGGCTCCGCGGCCAGCACGTCCAGTCCGTCAACGGCGGTCACGGTGCGCATGTCGGCCGGTGCCTGCACGTAGAACAGGAAGCCGACCCGGTCCAGCTCGGGACCGCGCGCGGGCGCGGTCCCGCCGAGTGCCAGCTTCAGGGTCTCCCGCATCAGGTCGAAGCCCGATACGGCCCCAAGCATCTCCGGGACACCGCCGCCGATCCGGCCGTTCACCTCGATCACCCGCGGCCCTTCCGGGGTCAGCTTGACCTCCGTGTGGACGGAGCCGACATGGATACCCAGCGCGCGCAGCGCCGCGCTCGCCGCAGCCAGCACACCCTCCTGGTCAGCGGCGTTCAGCGCGCTCGGCATGAAGAAGCCGCTCTCACGGAACGGCGGTGCGGGCGGGAAGCGCCCGGTGATCGTCAGATGCGTGGTGACTCCGCCGCCGACGATGCTCTCGACCGAGACGTAGTCCGCAAAGGCCTCCCCGGCTTTTTCGGAGCGGTCCCGTAGGTAGCCCTCCAGGATCATTGGCTCCGGCGCTTCCCGGGCGCCATCGACCAATGCCAGCTCGGCACGCAGCTGTTCTGCTGAGTCGACCCGGACCGTGTCACGGCTGGCCTCACCGGAGCGCGGCTTCAAGATCGCGGGGAACGTCGCGTTCGCGGCAAGCTCGTCAACCGCGGCGCGAGCCCCCGGGTCGGAGATCAGCCACACGTCCGGGACCTCCACGCCGCCGGCCGCCAGGGCGGCGCGCTGAGCGGACTTGTCGGTCAGCGCCGTCGCAGTTTCCACGCTGAGGAAATCAAGATCCAGCTCCCTGGCGACCGCCGCGGTCCAGACCAGGCGGGTGTCGGACAGCGCGAGGATCCCGTCCGGGGACTCGGCGCCGATCCGTGCGGCCGCCGCCGCCGGCGTCAGGCCGGTCACATCTATTACGGTCCCGACCCGTTTCAGCACGCGGGTCAGGCGATCGATCGGGCCGAACTGGGCGTCCAGCACCCAGATCAGCTCACAGACGTCGCGCGCGGCTTCAGACACCTGCGTCCACGGGAAGGACCGCGGGTGGTGACAGAACGCCAACCGGGGTGTCATCGCTTAGATCCGCTTGAGCACGGTCAGCGCGACGGCGTTTGCCTGCAGGTACCGGTCGTTGGAGACCATCAGTACGCTCCCGTGCGCGTCGCGGACAATCCGCTCAAGCGAACCACTGCCGCGCTGGAAGCCCATGATCCCGACGATCGACATCGCCTCGGAGGCGATGTCGACCAGCAGCTTGGAGGTCGCGACCTTCAGACCGCGTACGGTGACCAGCAGCGCGGTGTCATCAAGATGATCCTCGGCCGCTGCGCGTGCATAGGCGTCCAGGGCGACGGCCAGGGCGCCGCGTGATTGGAGCAGCTTGCTCTGTAGCTCCGCCAGCCGGGTGGCTGAGGGCGGCAGGGTCCCGACCGAGCGACGCGCGGCCTTGCGCACATGCCGATGCGCCTGATCCACGGCTGCCTCGGCCAAGCCGACCCAGACCGAGGACAGCATGATCAGCCAGCGCGCCATCATCCCGTGCTCGCCCATGTAGGCGAAGTCGACCGGGTAGACCAGCGCGGGATCGATCTTCGCGCTGAAGCGCAGCGGCGCGCTGCAGGTCCCGCGCAGGCCCATGGTGTTCCACTCACCGGCCTCCTCGATCACCAGCGATTCGCGCCGCATCAGCGCCACTAGCTGGTCGTTGGGCTCCGCGTCGGGGCGGCGCCGGGCGGTGGCGGACAGCAGGTCGGCGTGCTGGCCATATGAGCAGGCCAGCGCGTGCTTGTTCAGTGAGGGAACGCCCTCAATTTCCTCGACGGCACAGTTGCTCCGGGTCGCGTCACCGCCGAGTCCGACCTCGCTGTTGGCGTTGGCAATCAGCAGCTGCTTCTCGGCGACCTCGCCGGCCAGCGCGCGCAGCCCCGGGGTGTCTCCGAACTGGACCAGCTGTCCTACCTCGTTGCTGTGCATCGCCAGCATCAGCGCGCTCGACGCACAGTGGAAGGCCAGCGCCCGGATGGCGCCGGATACGTCGGACAGAGAAGCGCCGCCGCCGCCCAGCTCCGCCGGTATCAGCGCCGAGAGGATCTTGGCCTGGGCGAGCGCCGCACGCGTCTCCTCCGGGAACCGCGCGTTGGCGTCTACGTCATCGGCGGCGGGAGCCGATACGTTCGCCCCGATTTCCCAAGCCGCCTCGGTCAGTCCCTGGCGTTCTTCCACCCTGAATGTCATTCGCGGCACACTAAATCATGCGGCGGCAAAAGATTCCACCGGATTTGAATAGATTGGGCTGTGCGGCGGTCCTCGCGGATCGGCGACCGCGCGAGGACCGCCGGAACGGCTAAGTCTCCGACCGCCCCCGGGCGATCGCGATCTCGCCGGTACGCACCATCTCGACCAGACCGAACGGCCGCACGAGGTTCTCAAAGGCCTCGACCTTGTCCGCGGTGCCGGTCACCTCCACCACCACAGCGCGACGTGACACATCCACGATCTTGGCGCGGAAGATCTCGACGATCTGCATCACCTCGGCCCGCGCGGCACCGTCGGCGGCGATCTTGAACATCGCCAGCTCGCGCGCCAGGGTCTCCTCCGGCTCCAGGTCGCGGATCTTGATCACGTTCACGAGCTTGTGCAGCTGCTTGGTGACCTGATCTATCGGATGCACCGCCCCGTCAAGGGTCAGCGTGATCCGGCTCAGCTCCGGGTCGTCGGTCGGACCGACCGCGAGCGTGTCGATGTTGAACCCGCGCCGCGCGAACAGCCCGGCGATCCGGGTCAGTACGCCCGGCTTGTTCTCGACCATCAGCGCGACTATGTGCTTGCGGCCGCTGCGCAAGTTGCCAGCCGCCTCCAGGTCCTCCAGGGACAGTGGTTCTTTTGTGCCTGGTTCGCCCATCAGCCGACCATATCCCTTGCGGCCTGGCCCGGAGCGATCATCGGGTAGACGTTCTCTTCCTTGGTGACGCGCACGTCCACCAGCACCGGCCCCGGCGTCGCGATCGCCGCCTTGATGTCGTCCACCAGCGTGTGCTTGTTCTCGAACCGCAGCCCGGTGGCGCCGTGCGCCTCGGCCAGCTTCACGAAGTCAGGCCACTGCCCGCCCTCGACCTGGCTGTAGCGCCGGTCCCAGAACAGCTCCTGCCATTGGCGGACCATCCCGAGGTAACCGTTGTTGGCGATGAAGACCTTGATGTCAACGCCGTTCTGGGCACAGGTAGCCAGCTCCTGCATGTTCATCTGGATCGAGCCGTCCCCCGTGATGCAGCACACGGTCTGCTCCGGCGCGCCGACCTTGGCCCCCATCGCGGCCGGCAGGCCGAAGCCCATGGTGCCCAGGCCACCGGAGTTGATCCAGCGTCGCGGCTTCTCGAAGCCGTAGTGCTGTGCGGCCCACATCTGGTGCTGGCCGACGTCTGAGGTGAGGATCGCGTCCCCGTTCGTCGCCTGATGCAACGCCTGGATCAGGTACTGGGGCTTGATCTCGTCGCCCGGAGTGTCCTCGAAGCTCAGCGGGTATTTGCTGCGCCAGCCTTCGATCCGCTCCCACCACTCGGACATCCGCGATCCCTCCGGTCCCAGCGCGCGGTACTCCGCGGTGAGGCGTGGCAGGATGTTCTTCGCGTCGCCAACGATCGGGATGTGCGCGGGCACGTTCTTGGAGATCTCCGCGGGATCCACGTCGATGTGGATGAACTTCGCGTGCGGCGCGAACTCGGACAGGTTACCGGTGATCCGGTCATCAAAGCGGGCGCCGATCGCGACAATCAGGTCGGCCTCATCCATCGCGTAGTTGGCGGCGCGCGTGCCGTGCATGCCCAGCATCCCGAGGAACTGCTCGTGGCTCGCCGGGAACGCACCGAGACCGTTCAGCGTCGAGGTGATCGGCAATTTGTCTGAGACCACCAGCTCAATCAGCTCCTCCGCCGCGTTGGCGAGCACCACCCCGCCGCCCGAGTAGATCACGGGCCGCTTGGCGTTGGCCAGCGCCTTGGCCGCCAGCCGGATCTGCTTCTGGTTGCCGTCGGTGGTCGGCTGGTAGCCGGGCAGGTGCACGTCGGTGACCGGCTCATACGGGATCTCAGCGCGGCTCAGGTCCTGGGGGATGTCCACCACGACCGGGCCGGGACGACCGCTGCGCGCAAGGTGGAAGGCCTCATGCAGCGTCCGGGGGATCTCCAACGGGTGCGTGATCATGAAGCTGTGCTTGACGATCGGCATCGTGATTCCGATCGTGTCGGCTTCCTGGAACCCGTCAGTGCCCAACAGCTCGGTGCGGACCTGGCCGGTCAGGAACACGACCGGCACCGAGTCCATCATCGCGTCGCAGATCGGGGTCACCAGGTTGGTCGCGCCCGGACCGCTGGTCCCCAGCGCGACGCCAACCTTGCCGGTCGCCTTGGCATAACCCTCGGCCGCGTGACCGCCGCCGGCCTCATGGCGCACCAGGATGTGGCGGATGCCGGCGTCGTAGAAGGCGTCATAGGTCGGGAGGTTGGCGCCGCCAGGCAGGCCGAATACGACGTCGACACCCTCGGCCTTCAGGCATTCCATAAGTGCATCAACTGCACGCATTTGCGCTTCCTCCTTTCCATACTGCTCGTTTAGGGTCATCCCGCCGGGAAGCGGGGAAGGTTCGGAGTCTAGAGCTTTAGCGTTTGACCGGCGAGCGCTGCGCCGCGGATTCCGGGGCGATCGCCACGTCCGGAAATTCCAGCTCCGAGCCACAGCGCATGCAGACCGCGTCATAGAGCTTCACGACCCGTCCGCAGTCGGGGCACTGGCGGCGCAGCTCACCCTTCTCGACGCGGTAGAAGATCGCCGTCGCCAAGCCGATGAACGGCACGCAGAAGCTGATCAGGAACCAGCTGATGACCGAGTCGCCCTTGATCTTGGCGACCACGCCGCCCGCGATCCCGAAGCACAACAGGATCACCAGGAAGGCCGCGCCGTAGCTGGAGAACACCGGGGGACCCGCTACAGGAGTTCGTTGGCCGCCCAGATGACGGCCGCGATGACAGCAACGACGACGGCGATCCAGAGGACCGCCGAGATCAGCCCGAGCACCAGCTTGATCGCGATCGCCGCGACCGCGACGACCACCACCGCGGCCACGCCCTTGCGGACCAGCGACGATCCGCCGGAACGGCTCGGCTCAAGGTTCTGATTCACGCCTGAAAGCGTACCGCTGCACGCCTCCAGGCCAAAATCTTGATGCCGTCTCAGTCGCGCCCGAGCGCGGGCTTTGCGACCGTGGCGGGACGGCTTGACAGCGGCAGACGGGCTATGCGGTAGCGACGCACCGGACCCGCGTTGGTATTGGCCGGCGCGGCCCCGCGAGCGTCGTCGGACAGGAGTACGACCATGGCTGAGGAGTTAGCGCGTTTCATGGCCGAAATGATGCGCCTAAAAGATCAAGCTCACACTATCCGGAGGTACAGGGTTTCTTTGAATCGCTGGGCCGCCGGGACGCCGGCGGTCAGTTCAGACGCCCAGGTGCTGGCGGATCAGGCGGCCCACCTCGCCGCCGTCGGCCCGCCCCTTGGTCTGCTTCATCACGTAGCCGACCAGCGGGCCCATCGCCTTGTTGTTGCCGCCGCGGACCTTCTCGGCCGCGTCCGGGTCGTTGGCGATCGCGGCCGCGACGATCTCATCCAGGCCGCCGTCACTCGCCGAGATCGCGCCGAGCCCCTCGGCCTCGACGATCGCTTGTGGCTCCCCGCCTGCGGCGACCAGCTTGTCCAACACGGTGCGGCCCGCGTCGCGGCTGATCTGTTTCTCCTCGACGAGCGCCACCAGCGCGCCGAACGCGGCGGGGGTCACCTTCGAATCGCTCGGATCGACCTCCGAGCCGATCCGCTCGACCAGTGAGGCGAGCCAGTTCGCCACCGCGACAGGATGCTTGGCCCCGGACACGGCCGCCTCGTAGTACTCACCCAGAGGCCGGTTGAAGGCCAGCTCGTGGGCGCGCTCGGCCGCCAGGCCGTACTCGCGCTCGAACCGCGCGGCACGGTCGCTGGGAAGCTCCGGCAGTGCCGCCGCGATCGCCTGCCTCTGCGCCTCGGTCACCACCAGCGCGGGCATGTCGGGCTCGGGGAAGTAGCGGTAGTCGTGTGCCTCTTCCTTGGAGCGCAGCGAGGTCAGCTCCCCTGAGGAAGGGTCATAGTGCAGCGTCTCCTGGGTGACCCGGCCGCCGGCCTCAAGCAGGGAGACCTGGCGGTCGATCTCGGCGCGCACGCCCTTCTCCAGGAACGCGAAGCTGTTCATGTTCTTCAGCTCGGTCTTGGTGCCGAGCTCGGTGGCGCCCTTCGGCGCGACGGACACGTTCGCGTCACAGCGCAGCGAGCCCTGGCTCATGTCCACATCGGAGACGTCCAGGGCCCGCAGGGTCTCGCGCAGCAGCGTCAGCCACTCACGCGCCTGCTCGGGGCTGTGCACGTCAGGCTCGGTGACGATCTCGACCAGCGGCGTGCCGGCGCGGTTGAAGTCGACCACGGAGCGCTGGGCGTCGTGAATGCGGCCCGACCCGGCCCCGCTGTGGATCAGCTTGGCGGCGTCCTCCTCCACGTGCGCGCGGTGGATGCGCACGTCTCCGAGCCGCCCGGCACCGCAGATCGGTACGTCGTACTGGCTGATCTGGTAGGCCTTTGGGTTGTCCGGATAGAAGTAGTTCTTCCGGTGAAACAGGCTGCGCGGCGCGATCTCACAGCCGAGCGCCAGGCCGATCCGGATCGCGTACTCAATCGCCCGCTGATTGACGACCGGCAGCGCGCCGGGCAGGCCGAGGCAGGTCGGGCAGGTGTGGATGTTGGGCTCGTCCCCGAAGCTCAGCTCACAGCCACAGAACATCTTCGTCTTGGTCTGCAGCTGGACGTGGATCTCCAGCCCGATTGTCGGCACGTACTCGGTCATGCGAACGCTCCCGACCCGTCGAACCCGATCGCGCCCT
The DNA here is from genome assembly GCA_017354065.1 of Solirubrobacterales bacterium. Classification (GTDB taxonomy): domain Bacteria; phylum Actinomycetota; class Thermoleophilia; order Solirubrobacterales; family Solirubrobacteraceae; genus Palsa-465. The sequence continues at coordinate 969 of JAFMRN010000058.1, read as the reverse complement.
CGAGCGCGAAGGCAGCGTCCAACAGCCGTTGCTCGGAGAAGGCCGGGCCGGCCAGCTGGAAGCCGACCGGCAGCCCGTGATTCGGGGAGGGGCCCGCCTCCGCGGCCACTTGGCCGCTCCGGCACCCTCCAGCCAACCCGCTGGGAATCGATATCGCCGGCAGACCCGCGAGCGACACCGGCAGGGTGTAGAAGTCGTTGAGGTACATCGCCAGCGGGTCGGCCACGGCGCCGAGCTCAAAGGCGGTGGTCGGCGCCGTCGGCGTGACGATCAAGTCGGCCCTGCCAAAGGCGGCAGCAAAGTCCTCCGCGATCAACGTCCGCACCTTCTGCGCGGTTCCGTAGTAGGCGTCGTAGTAGCCGCTGGCCAGCGCGTAGGTGCCGAGCATGATCCGGCGCTTGACCTCAGGACCGAAGCCCTGTCCGCGGGTAGCGGTGTACATGCCCAGAAGCGTGCCGTCACCATCGACCCGGTTGCCGTAACGCACCCCGTCAAAGCGCGCGAGGTTGGCGGACGCCTCGGCCGGGGCCAGTAGGTAGTAGGCCGACAGCGCGTGCTCGGCACGGGGCAGAGCGATCTCGACCAGTTCGGCCCCGAGACCCTCGGCGACCTTCAGCGTCGCCTCGAAGTTCGCCCTGACCTCCGCTGCGAGCCCTTCCGCGGCCCCGAGCAGATCCATCGGCACCCCCAGCTTCAGTCCGCGCAGATCGGTTGCCTTGGGCAGCTCGATCTCGCCCGGAAAGGCAACCGACGTCGCATCCAGCGGATCGCGGCCGATCAGCTTGGACAGCAGCAGCGCTGCATCGGTCACGTCGCGTGCCATCGGGCCGGCCTGGTCGAAGGAGGACGCGAAGGCGATAATGCCGTAGCGCGACACCGCGCCGTAGGTCGGCTTCAGCCCGACGATTCCACAGAAGGCCGCGGGCTGGCGAATCGACCCGCCGGTGTCGGTGCCGAGCGCCCAGGGAG
>JAFMRN010000057.1 GCA_017354065.1 Solirubrobacterales bacterium | reverse complement strand
TGCGCGTCCGCCGGGATCGCCCGGATCAGGCTGACCATCAACTCGAGGTTGGCCATTGAGGACTCATCCAGGATCAGCAGGTCAGCGCGGAGCGGATCATCCTCGTCGTGCTCCGGGCCCTCACCCGGGATCCAGCCGAGCGCCGAGTGCACCGTCGAGGCGTCAAACCCGGAGGACTCGTGCATCCGCGCCGCCGCGCGGCCGGTCGGCGCGACCAGCAGCACCTTGGCCTTGGCCGCGCCACCGGCTTTGGCGATCGCCTTGATCGTGGCCGTCTTGCCGGTGCCTGGCCCGCCGGTGATCACCGACAGCCGGTGGGCGAAGGCCTCGCGCACCGCGGATTCCTGCTCTTCGGTCAGTGCGATTCCGGTTTCTCCGAGCTCCGGGCCGGCGTCGGACAGCTTGCCCGGCGAGGCGACCATCTCCGCGACCCTGTCAGCCAGCTCCTCCTCCAGCTCGGCGGTCGGCCGGCGGTAGGCGTAGTCCTGCTCAAGGACCAGATCGCCCTCCATGATCATCGCGTCAATGTCTTCCTGGGATATTGATCCCGCCTTCCCACCCCCGCCGCCGAGCAGCTCTGCGGACTGTTCGAGCAGAACGTCCAGCGGCAGGCATGTCGAGCCGTTGCGCTCCGCCTCACTCAGCAGGTGGATGACCGCCGCGCGCGGGCGCCCGGGGATCTCGTCCGCATCTGGGATGTTCGCGCGCGCGATCCTGTCGGCCACGACGAAGCCGACCCCGAACACCCGCGTCAGTTCATACGGGTTCTGATCAATCACGCGCTGGGCGTGCGGGCCGTACTGGGAGTGGATCCGTCCGACCAGATAGCCCAGGCCGTGGGGTGCGAGCAGCAGATGCAGGCGCCGGGTCAGGCGCAGCTCCCGCCAGGCGGCCGCTGCTTCCGAGGCTCGATGCGCTGACAGACCGACCTGGCGGAACGCGCGCGCGGGATCACGATCGATCGTCTCCAGCACGTTCGCGGGTCCGTGCTGCTCGATCAGCGCCTCCGCGCGTTTGCGGCCGACGTGCTTGACCTTGCGCAGGTAGGAGGCGATCGCCGCACTGTCGGTCGGTGTCAGCGGTCGCGCCTCCCGAACCTTGACCTGGCGTCCATAGCGACTGTCGGTGACCCACTCACCGAGTACCCGCGCGCGCTCTTGAGGCTCCAGATGGATCAGCGGGCCGACCAGCACGACCTCCTCACCGCCGGCGTCCGCATTGAGCACGGCAAAGCCGCTGTCCGGGTTCGCGAACCGCTGGCGGGTGATCGTCACCTCCGCATCAAAGCCAGTCACAGCAGCCACGTTAGAGCCAGTTGAGGCGGCCGGCGGCGCTTTGTAACCACACCTTTGCAACCTCCGGGAAGCCGCACAGCCGGGCGCTCTGGTCTAGCTTTTCGCGTGATGTCTAATCAACGCTTTGGTCCATTGCTGAACGCGGGCGCGCGTGCGGCTCGCTCCGCCGGCACGCGGCTGCCCGGCGCCGGCCATCTGCTGTCGCCATCGCTCGCACATACGGTGCAGGGGAAGACGGTGCTGATCACCGGCGCATCCTCAGGGATCGGCCGTTCCACCGCGCTGGCGCTGGGCGATGCCGGCGGGCGCCTGCTGCTGGTCGCGCGCACGCGTGAGGCGTTGGAGGAAGTGGCGGCTGAGGTACAGCAGCGTGGCGGCGTCGCCTTCGTCCACCCCTGTGACCTGACCGACCACGCCGCGCTTGACGGCCTTGTGAGCGAGGTCCAGGCGACCTACGGGACCCCGGACGTGCTGATCAACAACGCCGGACGTTCGATCCGCCGGTCGGTCGCACGCTCCTATGACCGCTTCCACGACTACGAGCGAACCATGGCGCTGAACTACTTCGCGGCCGTGAAGCTGATCCTGGGGTTCCTTCCAGGGATGCGTGACCGCGGCGACGGTCACATCATCAACGTCTCAACCATGGGCCTGCAGACCAACACCCCGCGGTTCTCGGCGTATCTGGCCTCCAAGGCGGCACTTGATGCGTTCTCCCGGTCGATCGCGGCCGAGATCGTGCTTGACGGCGTGGACATCACCACCGTGCTGATGCCGCTGGTGCGCACGCCGATGATCGCGCCCACCAAGCACTACGAGCGTCTGCCCGCCCTGTCATCAGAAGGCGCTGCCGAGCTGATCACAGACGCGATCCGCACGCGCCCCAAACGGGTCTCCACCGCCCTGGGGCTGCTCGCCGACGCCGGTTATGCCGCAGCGCCGCGGGTCCAGGACCTGTTCTTCTCACAGGTCGGTCCCTGGATCACCTGACGTTGAGTCCGGAGCAAGGCTCGGTTGTTGACCGGGGTGCGCGCCGATCCAGAACATCAGGTTGGTCTCGTGATACCAGCGGGTGGTAGTGCCAAGCAGCTCCATGCCGAGCTTCTCGCAGACGCGCGCTGAGCGGCGGTTGTCCGGGTTGGCCACGGCCCAGATCTCCGTGAGGCCAAACCCGAAGCCCCGCGCCATCAACGCGTGAGCAGCCTCAGTGGCGATTCCGCGGCCCCAGCTGTCGGGGTGCAGGTGCCAGCCGATCTCTATCTCACCGGCGCCGTCCGGGAGCGGTTTGAGCAGGATCGAGCCGGCCGGCACGTCGGCGTCCCGTTCCAGCACCGCCCACGCCCCGAATCTCGGATCGGCGGCGATGGAATCGAGTATCTGGCGAAGCTTCTGGTCCGCTTCCTCGAGGCTTGTCATCGGCCGGCCGCCGATCCAGCGCGCGACCTCCATCCGACGGTGCATGTCAAAGAAGCGGTCGGCCTCATCCAGGCGCCAGGGACGCACGATCAGCCGATCCGTTTCAGCGGTGATCTCGCCGTCAGTACGTGTCATCTATCGAGGCCAAGGGTGACGAGCAGCACTTGCTCGATCGCGTCGAGCGTGTCGGGTGGGACGCCGCCGAGACGGTGTAGCAGTCGGGTGCGGCCGATCGCCCGGAGCGCGGTCGGCAGGGCGACGCTGGGACGGTCTACCCCGGCGTCCGCGGGTACAACTGGCGGGCGCATCTGTGATCCGGGTTCGGTTGCGCTGAGCGGTACGACGACGATCAGATCACGTTCGCTGCCGGTTCTGAGCGAGTCGATCGACAGCACTATCGCGGGACGGTTCTTGCCCGGCTCACCAGGCTGGTTGGATCCAAACCGGACCAGCCAGACCTCCCCGCGGGACGGCTCAGGTGATGCCGTCACCGACCGTGCTGTCCCAGTCGTCCTGTTCTGCGATGGCTTCTGAGCTTGCGTCGGCGAGCCGGCGGGCGGCACGCTCTGACTCCAGCATCTGCTCGCGTGCATAGCGTCGCAAGAGCCCAGCAAGGGAGATCCCGTTCTGCTCAGCGACCAGGGCTAGCTGGTCCCTCACATCACGGTCTACGCGGATCGTCGCGGTCTCAGCCATGGCGACAAAGAATAGCGCTTTGAGTTGGCGACATCGCGCGCGGGCCGCAGGTCCACCTATCGCCGATAGGCCGTGCGAGCCGTAACGAATGTGCGACCTTTGTGACAGCTCGATAACGCGTTCCGGCGGAACGGCGCAATGTGATCCCGCGGTTACGCGCTTGAAACCAGGCATTACGAACGTGCTCAACTGTCACGCTTCGCGGCGGCCGTTTGAGGTGTTTGAACCGGCCGGCGGGCGCGGGTTCGCTCGCTGAAAAAGGGCCCAGAATGCGAAGCGGGCCGTGCGGATCTGTCCGCCTGCGGCGCTACGGTTCTCGATCCCTTGACCGCGATCGCGCGCCAGTTCGAAACGCCGGAGGTCAGTCCAGTGGCGTTACATCATCCGATGGGGCTATCCACCGGCGTGCTGGTTGACGCCTGGGGGGACTGGCCCGAGCTGGTTCGGCGCGCGGCGGACGTCTCGCCCTACGCGGTCGAGCTTTCGGCGCTCTCGGGGACCGAGCTGCCCGGGTTGACCGAGTACCTGCGCTCCAGTCCGCGCCTGCCGTTCCGGTACGTCAGCGTGCACGCGCCGTCCAAGGACCCGAGCGGAGATGAGGCCGAGCTGCTGGGGCGCCTGCCGCTCTGGGTGCGCTCGATCGTCGTCCATCCCGACGTGCTGCCCTCCGATCTGACCCCGTACCGGCGCCTTGGCAGCCGCCTGCTGATCGAGAACATGGACGCCCGTAAGACCGAAGGTCAGAGCGTCGCCGAGTTGGCCGAGATCTTCACCGAGCTGCCAGATGCGGGATTCTGTCTGGATGTCGCGCACTCGTGGTCGCTCGATCACTCAGCCGAACAGCACCTTTCCCATGACCTGCTTGACGCCTTCCGCCGGCGCCTGCGCCATGTCCACCTCAGCTCACTGGATGAGGATGGCCAGCACGTCGAGCTCAGCCTTGAGCATGAAGAGCTGTTCGCGCCGGTGCTCGACCGCTGCCGTGACGTGCCTTGGATCCTTGAGGCTTCCCCTCCGCTGCGCTGGAGCTGAGTTCGGATGAGCCGCGGGGTCCTTGGGCTCGCAGCGGCTGCCGGTGTGGACTTCCCGCACATCGCCGTCGCACAGGAGCGAACTCGCAAGGGCCTCGAGGAGCGTTCCCGGCGGCTGTCCTCACTCGATCTAAGTCCATCCACCGGAGACGCGTCAGTGGTGCTGACGGGATCCTGGGGCCGCCACGAGGCAACGCGGGACTCGGATGACGATTTCATCGTGCTGTTCGAGCTGGCACCGCCTGAAAACGCCGACGCGGTGGTCCAGGGCGTGCACGACGCGCTCGGCGGGGGGCACGTGGGGGAAGAGGGCGTGTTCGGCCGGCACGCGTCGCTGTCTGATCTGCTCGGCAAGATCGGCCGCGACGAAGACTCCAACACGAACCTGACCCGCCGCATGTTGTTGATCCTCGAGTCGGTGCCGGTCGCGGGGGAGGTCGTGCATCTGCGGGCGCGGCGCTCACTCCTGGCCGGCTATCTGGACGCGCACATGAAGGACTACCGTCCGCCGCGGTTCTTGCTGAACGACCTGGTGCGCTATTGGCGCACGATCGCGGTGGACTTCGAGTCGAAGATGCGGGCGCGCCAGGGTGACGGCTGGGGGCTGCGCAACGCGAAGCTGCGGCTGTCCCGCAAGGCGCTGTTCGCCGGGGGGTTGCTGCCGGTGCTGGAGTGCTACCGCTACGGCGCGGAGTCGATGCTCGAGCACCTGGATGGCCGCATGTCAGTGCCGCCGCTTGATCGTCTCGCAGATGCGTTCCGCGACCATGACGCGCTGGATCCGGGAGTACGCGCGCTGGGTGCCTATGACGCGTTCTTGGAAGTCCTCAACGACCCGGACAAGCGCGCGCTGCTCAGCGCACTCACCCACGATCAGCGCCACGACTCCGAGCTGTTCCAGCGGATCACGGAGCTGGGACAGGAGTTTGAAGCGGGTCTGCTGGCGCTGCTGTTCGATGACGCCCAGCTGCGGCGCTGGGTGCGTGAATACCTGATCTTCTGAGTGGGCGGCGTGTTGCAGTTGTTGCCCGCACCGTCAGTTAATGCGAACATGTGTTCGTATGGGGATGCCGCCTCTGACCATCTGTGTGATGCTGCCGCGTCTGGCGCTGGCGGTCGCCGCTGGAGCCCGCCGGGAGGAGCTGCTGGGGGTGCCGGCGGCGCTGTCACCGGAGGGTGGAACCCAGACCGTAGGTGAGGTCTCAGCCGCGGCGGAGGGCTATGGGATCAAGGCCGGGATGCGGCTTGGGGAGGCGCTGGCGCGCTGTCCGAGCCTGACGCTGATCCCGCCCGATCCCGTTGGTGTGCTCGAGCGCTGGGAGGAGATGCTCCACGCGCTGGAGTCGATCGGCGCGGCCGTGGAGCCCGCACTGGGACCGCCTGCCCTGGCGTGTTTTGACGCCGGTCCGCTGGGCCGACTGCACGGCGGGCTGGATGCCACGCTGGCTGCGACACGCCAGGCGCTCGGCGGGCCGGCTCGCCTGGGGGTTGCGCCAACCCGCTTTGGTGCTGTGGCCGCGGCCTCCCGTGCGCGTGCGCGCCGTCCGCTGGTCGTATCCGGAGATCTGGCCCAGTTCCTGGCTCCTCTGGGCGTTGATCTGCTGCGCCAGCGCCCGGAGCTGGCCGGCCTGCCTGAAGCGCTTGAGCAGCTCGGGATCGCGACGCTGGGCGAGCTGGCGGCGCTGCCGGCCGGGGCGGTGGCTGACCGTTTCGGCTCGCTCGGTGTCCTGGCGCGGCGTCTGGCCTGCGGGCTTGACCGGCCGTTGTCCCCGCGCACGCCCGGTGAGCTGGTGTCTGAGACGCTGGAATTGGAGGATGGGGCTGACGGCACGCAACTGGAGCGCATGGTCGGCGTTCTGGTTGATCGCCTGCTGGCCCGACGGGAACGACGCGGGCGTTCGCTGCGGGCGGTGGTGATGTCGGCCAAGCTGGTGGCCGGCGGCGGCACTTGGCATCAGCAGGTGGTCTTCCGCCAGGCGCTGGCTGATCCGGCAAGGATGCGGCTGGCACTGGTGCCGCGCCTGGGTCTGCTACCTGCGCCCGCGCTGTCATTGACCTTGGCCGTGGAACGCTTCGGACCGGCCGGCGGGGACCAGCTGTCGGTCTTGGAAGATGCTGCGGATTTGCGGGCCACGCGGCTCCGTGAGGCCGTGCGCCAGGCGCGGGCGGCGGCCGGGCAGGAGGCCGCGTTGCGGGTGCTGTCGGTCGATCCCGACTCAAGGCTGGCGGAGCGGCGCGCGGTGCTGGCGCCCTTTGAGGGCTGATGAGAAAGCGGATTGGCGTGCCGCGCCGCGCCGCGGTCATGCCGGGACCGGCCGGCCGGCCGCTCCGGGTCGACGGTGCTCAGGTGGATGCGGTTCGCGAATCCTGGCTGATCGAGGATCGCTGGTGGACCGAACAACCGTTGCGCCGGCGCTATTGGGAGGTCGTGACCATGCATGGTGCCAACGTCGTGGTGTTCCACGACCTGGTGTCCGGGCGCTGGTGGCGTCAGCGCTGAGGGGCCTACCATCAAGCGCATGAGTCTCGACCCCACCCGCACGGCGCTCGGAACCTGGAGCGGCGGCCGCTTCATGCACTTCGGGCAGCCGCTCGATGACGAGCGGTTCCTGAAGCTGATCACGCCCGACGCGCACGTGCGAACCGTGCTCACCGCGGATGTGTACGGCAGCGGTGAGGCCGACACGCTGCTCGGGAAAGCGCTGGGCCAGGCGCGGACCATCCGTGACGAGGTCTGCGTTGTCGGCGCGGTAGGCCACGACTTCTACAACGGCGAGCGCGAGGGTGCCAAAGGTTTCCCGCGCTTCACCGACCCGCGTCTGCGCGGCCCCGACCAATACGCCTCCTATCTGCGCGAGGCGACAGAAAAATCCCTGCAAAGAATCGGTGTTGACAGCTTTGACCTGCTGCTGTTGCACAACCCGGACCGCACCGGTTACAGCTCAGAGGCCGTCTGGGATGGCATGGCCGCACTGCGTCAGGCCGGACTGACGTCCAAGATCGGAATCGCACCCGGTCCCGCCAACGGCTTCACGCTCGATCTGATCGACTGCTTCGAGCGCTTCGGTGATCGCATTGACTGGGCGATGGTGATCCTCAACCCGCTGGAGCCATGGCCGGGCGAGCTGTGCCTGGATGCCGCGGCGGCCCGCGACATCGACGTGATCACGCGCGTGGTGGACTACGGCGGGCTGTTCGGCGGCGACGTGACGGAGGAGACCGAGCTGGCCGAGCACGATCACCGCAAGTTCCGGCCCCAGGGCTGGATCGAGGCCGGCCTGGAGCGGATCGAGGGAATGCGCCCGATAGCCGAGCGCCACGGGCTGACGCTGTTGCAGCTGGCCTGTCACTGGAACCTCTCACATCCCGCGGTGAAGACCGTCGTGCCGACGCTCGTGCAGGAGTCAGGCCAAGGTGCGAAACGGGTTGAAGACAAGCGCGCCGAGCTGGCCGAGCTCAAAGCCGGCCAGCCATTGAGCGCTGACGAGGTAATCGAGATCCGGATGCTCGGCGACAACAGCGGGTGTATGGCGCTGAAGGGCGCGAGCCCGACGCATGAGGGCGCTGAGGCGCCGGATCGCTGGGCGCTCTCAGAGCGGCTTGAACAGGTGGCTCGGCGCTGGCAGATCGAGCCGGCGCGGGACCTCGTTCAGGTTCACTGATCCTCGATGACAGGCCAGTCGATCTGCTGCGCCAAGGCCGCGCGGCTCAGGTCGATCACGCCGCTCTGTTCGATCGGCTCGTAACGGTCTCCGCGCAGTCCGAACCAGTCGACGCTGCGTTTGTACGGGTCGATGATCAGGACCTCGTCGACGCTGTGTGCTGCGAAGAAGTCGAATTTGTTCCAGCTCTCGTCTCCCGGCGAGACGACCTCGATCACCAGCTCTGCGGTGAGGTTCCAGTCGGCGCTGCTGCGCTCCTGGAAGATGCCGCCGTCGGGGATCCGGTAGTCGTTCTTTCCGGCGCCGAGATTGAACGGCTGGATGCTGGGCACAAGTCCCCTTGCGCGCGCTAGTGGCGACAGGAGCCTCTCCGCAAGCTGTTGCAGGATGTCGGAGTGCGCTCGATTTGCATCGGGGCTCAAGTGGACCACCCCATCCCAAACCTCGTCGAGTACGCCCGCGCGCTGGCGGGCCTCCAATGCCTCGCGGATTGTGTCGGGGGGCGGATCGTTGATGAGTATCTGCACGGCATTCAAAGCGTACCTTTCTGTCCAGTGCCTGTGCGAACATATGTTCCCATACGATGTACACGGAACTACACGCCCACTCCGCCTTCTCGTTCCTGGACGGGGCGTCGCTGCCTGAGGAGCTGGCGGGGGCGGCCGCCGCGGCCGGATATGGCGCGTTTGCGCTGACCGACCACAACTCGGTGTCGGGGTCCATGGAGTTCGCCCAGGCCTGTGCGGGGCTGGGGTTGCGGGCGATCCACGGGGCGGAGGTGACCCTCGATGACGACCGGCATCTGACGCTGTTGGTCGAGAACCAGACCGGCTGGTCGAACCTGTGCCGGCTGCTGACGCGCGCGCACGCGCGGACACGGGATGGTCCGGAGCTAGGAGGTCCGGAGGTCAGCCTGGACGACGTACTCGAATATGCCGAAGGTCTGGTTTGCCTGAGCGGCTGTGCCCGCCACGGTGTCCACGATGCGGCCGGGTTGAAGCGCCTGCGTGAGGGGTTCGGGGCAGACCGGCTGCGCGTCGAGCTGCAGCGTCCCTTCTGGGCAGATGACAGAGCGCGCAACAGGCGCCTGGCCTATGAAGCCAGGCGCCTGGACCTGGCGTGTGTGGCCAGCGGGAACGTCCACGCGCACGCGCGGGTGCGGGCGCCGCTGCAGGACGCCTTTGTGGCGATTGCCAACCACACGACGCTGGATGCCTCCGAGCCGTTGCGGCGGGGCAACTTCAGCCATGTGCTGGCCGGGCCCGAGGCCATGACCGCGCGGTTTCCCGAGCATCCGGAGGCGGTGGCTGAGACGCTGGCGCTGGCTGAGCGGTTGGACTTCGACCTGACCCGGGACCTGGGTTACCGCTATCCAGGGGCGGAGGACCCGACGACCATGCGCCAGCTGACGGAACGCTGCCGTGTGCGCTTTGAAGCGCGTTATGCGGGCAGTCCGGTGTTCTCTGAGGCCGATTCGCGGCTGAGAGAGGAGCTGGCGATCATCGAGTCGCTGGGGCTGGGCGGCTTCTTCCTGCTCCACCACGATCTGTTGGAGCTGGCGCGTGAGGTGGCGGCGGAGGTGCGCGGTCCGGACAGCGCCCGGGCGCTGTTGCCACCGGGACGGGGGCGTGGCTCCAGCGTGTCCTCGATCGTCTGTTATTTGACCGGGCTCAGCCACGTCGACCCGATTGAGAACGGGCTGCTGATCGGGCGCTTCCTGAACGACGAGCTGACCTCGCTGCCGGACATCGACCTGGACTTCCCGCGGGACATCCGCGCGACGCTGATCCCGCGGATCCACGAGCGCTACGGCCGGGACCGCTCTGCGCTGGTGGCCGCCTTTCCGACGTATCGGGCGCGCGGGGCGATTCGCGAGCTGGGCAAGGCTTTGGGCTTGCCGCCGGGCGAGATCGAGCGGGTCGCGCGCTCCTCAGAGGGGTGGGATGCGCGGCGGGTTGGGGCCGACATCGAGGGGGCGTACGCGGGGAAGGCAGCCGACCGCCGCTGGCGCTGGCTGGCCCAGCTGGCGGCCGAGGCGCACGGCTTGCCGCGGCATCTGAGCCAGCACTCGGGCGGGATGATCGTCGCCACC